>CAZKKD010000125.1:0-9791 GCA_964553265.1 uncultured Planctomycetales bacterium
CCCTGGAGATGACCAAGCGCGGCATCCAGTGGGCCGCCCGCGAACGCATCAAGCCCGAGTACGAGAGCCCGAAAGCCAAGCGCGCCAAGACCGGCAAGAAGAAGACGGCCAGGAAGGCGAAGCGCCGCTGACCGGTCCGGACGTCCCCCACAGAATCCGAGGAGAACAACGATGGCCCAGAAGAAGAGTGCGAAGTTCGGCAAGGCGAGCGAGATCAAGGTCGGCGTCGTCGGCTATGGCGGCGCGTTCAACATGGGCAAGGCCCACCTGGCGCAGATGCAGCAGGCCGGCATGACCCCCGTCGCCGTCGCCGAGATCGACAAGGACCGCCTCAAGGTGGCCGAGACCGACTTTCCCGGCATCGGCACCTTCACCTCGCTCGACCAGATGCTGAAGAAGTCGGACGTCAACCTCATCGTCCTCATCACCCCGCACAACACCCACGCCAAGCTGGCGCTCCAGGCCCTCAAGGCCGGCCGGCACGTGGTCTGCGAAAAGCCCCTCGCCATCACCACCGCCGAGTGCGACCGCATGATCAACGAGGCGAAGAAGCGCAAGCTCGTCATCTCCACCTACCACAACCGCCACTGGGACGGCTGCATCCTGCAGGCGGTCCACCACATCAAGAAGAAGAAGGCGATCGGCGACGTCTTCCGCGTCGAGGCCTGCATGGGCGGCTTCGGGAAGCCCGGCGACTGGTGGCGGTCGAGCAAGTCCATCAGCGGCGGCATCCTCTACGACTGGGGGGTGCACCTCCTGGAGTACTCGCTGCAGATCGTCGACGGCGGCATCACCGAGGTGAGCGCCTACGCCAAGACCGGCCACTGGGGGTCGAAGACCGCCTGGAAGGACGACACCAACGAAGACGAGGCCTGCGCCATGGTCCGCTTCGACACCGGGGCGTGGCTCAGCCTCTCGATCAGCACCCTCCGCGCCGCGCCGCCGCCCGGCTGGGTCGTCTTCCACGGCACCAAGGGCGCGTACCTGATGGACCACGGCGGCTACGAGATCATCACGCCGAAGGGCTCCGAGACCATCGTCACCAAGGGCCGCAACCGCGACAGCGAAGGCTGGCGCTTCTACCAGAACGTCGCCGACCACCTGGTGAAGGGGACCGAGCTCGTCATCTCCGGCGAATGGAGCCGGCGCCCGATCCACATCCTCGACCTGGCCGACACCAGCGTCCGAAAGGGCCAGGCGCAGAAGGCCAAGTACAAGTAACCCGGACCGCACCCCACCCCAACGGCCGCCGTCGGCCCGGATGCCGGCGGCGACCGTTTTCTGAAAGGACACGCATGAAGCCCGTCAAGGTCGGTATCGTCGGCTGCGGCAACATCAGCGGCATCTATTTCAAGATGATGCGCGAGGTGTACGACATCCTCGAGGTGAAGGCCTGCGCCGACCTCGACATGGATCGCGCCCGCGCCAAGGCCGACGAGCACCCCGGCGTCGAGCCGATGACCGTCAAGAAGCTGCTGGCCGATCCCGAGATCGAGATCGTCGTCAACCTCACCATCCCCAAGGCCCATGCCGAGGTGGCGAAGAAGGCCCTCAAGGCCGGCAAGCACGTCTACAACGAAAAGCCCCTCACCATCAAGCGCAAGGAAGCCGAGAAGATCCTCGAACTTGCCGAGGAGAAGGGCCTCCGCGTCGGCGGCGCACCCGACACCTTCCTCGGCGGCGGCGGGCAGACCTGCCGCAAGCTCATCGACGAGGGCGCCATCGGCCAGCCCGTCGCCGCGACCGCGTTCCTCATGTGCCACGGCCACGAGAGCTGGCACCCGGATCCGGAATTCTACTACGAGGTCGGCGGCGGCCCGATGTTCGACATGGGGCCCTACTACCTCACCGCGCTCGTGCACCTGCTCGGGCCCGTCCGCCGCGCCACCGGCTCGGCCCGGATCAGCTTCCCGCAGCGGACCATCACCAGCGAAAAGAAGAACGGCAAGGTGATCGACGTCGAGGTGCCCACCCACCTCGCCACCGTGCTCGACTTCGAACAGGGCTGCGTCGCGACCCTCGTCACCAGCTTCGACGTCTGGACGCATTCCTGCCCCTGCATCGAGATCTACGGCAGCGAAGGCTCGCTGCAGGTCCCGGATCCCAACGGCTTCGGCGGCGAGGTGCGCATCCGTCGGCCCGGCCAGGAGGACTGGGAGGCGGTGCCGCTCTCGCACCCGTCGGACATCAACCGCGGCACCGGCGTCGCCGACATGGCCTACGCCATCCGCAGCGGACGCCCGCACCGCGCCAGCGGCGCGCTCTGCGCGCATGTCCTGGACATCATGCACGCGGTGCACGATGCCTCGGAGAAGAACAAGCACGTGAAACTGAAGACCACCTGCGAGCGCCCCGCCGCCCTGCCGGCCGGCCTCCCGATCGGCACCCTGGACGCTTGAGCGCCTTCCGGCGCACATGTCCGCCGCAGCCTCCCCGCCCCCGCGGTCCCAGACCGCGGGGGCGCTTTTGTTGCGCAGGACCCTGCTCGACGTTTCCCGAAAGCCACCGCCCCCCGAGGGCCAAGAAACGGGCGGGGCCGCACCGCCCCGGTAACGCCCGGCGCGCACTGGCGTCCGTGCGACCGCCTTCGTATACTGGAAGGCGGCAGACAGCACGGTCGCGCCGCGGCCGTCCGCAGGGGACGGATCTTCCGTGACACGAGGATGCGAACGCGCCATGACCAACCGCCGCGAACTCAACCGCCCCTCGCTCCACCGGAGCTGGGTGGAGGTCGATCTCGACGCCATCGAGGCCAACCTTCGCGCGTTCCAGGCGCTGGTCGGCCCGCAGACGCGCATTCTCGCCCCCGTCAAGGCCGACGCCTACGGCCACGGTGCGGTCCCGACCGCGCGGGCGCTCCTGCGCGCCGGCGCCGCCCGCCTGGCGGTGGCGACCGCGGCGGAAGGCGCCGAACTCCGGCAGGGCGGGATCGCGGCGCCCATCCAGGTCCTCGGCGCGCTCCTGCCCGAAGAGGTGGAGGAAGCGGTGGCGCACGGGCTCACGCTCTCGCTCCACGAACTCGACCTCGCCCGCCTGGCCAGCCTCGCGGCCGTCGACTTCGACCGCACCGCCTCGGTCCACCTCAAGATCGACACCGGCATGGGCCGGCTGGGCATTCTGCCGGCCGATGCCGCCCGCGCTGCCGCCGAGATGGCCCGCTATCCGCATCTGCGCCTGGAGGGCGTCTTCATGCACTTCGCCGAAGCCGCCGACGAGGCCTACAGCCGCGAACAGCTCCGCCGCTTCGAGGAGGCCCTCGCCGTCCTGGACGCCGCCGGCGTCCGGGGGCTTCTGCGCCACGCCGCCAACAGCACCGCCGCCATGCTCTATCCCGAAAGCCGCTACGACTTCGTCCGCCCCGGCCTCGGCCTCTACGGCATGCACGATCCCGCCTGGACGGCCGACCGCCTGACCCTCCGACCGGCCCTGACCTGGAAGTGCCTCGTCATCCAGGTGAAGGACTACCCCCCCGGCCACTCGCTCGGCTACAACCGCACCTTCACCACCACCCGCCCGACGCGGGTCGCGGTGCTGCCGCTCGGCTATGCCGACGGGTACCAGCGCGCCTGCAGCAACCGTGCCGATGTGCTGATCCGCGGCCGGCGGGCGCGGGTGGTGGGGATGGTGAGCATGGACTACGCGATGGCCGACGTCACCGGCTTCGACGACGTGACGGTGGGCACGGAAGTGACCCTTCTCGGGGCGGACGGGGACGAGCGGATCCGCGCCGAAGAGCTCGCCGCGCTCGGCGGGGACGTCATCCCGTACGAGATCACCACCCGCATCGGTCCCCGCGTGGGGCGCTGCCACGTCCGCCACGCCACACCGGACGGGCCGGCCGCACGGGATGGATGCTGGCCTCCGTAGCGTTCCGGCAGGTTCCGACGGCCCTGCCCCACGTCCCGTACGCCTACGAAAAACGCCGCGCCCCCCGGCACGGCGTCTCCGCCCCCTCCCTCGGCTCGCATACACACGACACCACCGCCGCGCAGTGACCTGCGTCGGCACCCCGTTCAGCGCTGTCCGGTGTGCAGCGTCAAGCGCCCTGCCCGGCGCTCAGCGCAGCGAGCCACGCGGCCGCGGATCGGACAGGCGGTCGCGCTTCTTGCCGATCACCTCGTCGAACTCCTCGCACCACTCAATGAGGAACTGGAAGGCGTTGTCTTCCGTTCGACTCAACAGCGGCAGGAGTTCCCGCGGATTGCGCCAGTCGGACCGAAATAACTCGTCCCGACGACTGCGCACCGCTGCGCGAACCCCGTCCCCCGTTCTTGTCCCTTCCCCAACCCCAACAGCATCCCGTTTCGATGGCTCCATGCCCTTTCCCCCATTGCTTACCCCAATGCATTCGGTGCGCCGCCCCCCGGCGCGATAACCCGAATAGTTTCACATTACGATTTTGTGGCGGGAAACGCGAGAACATTTTTCCGAAAAAAGTTGATTTTTCAACTTTCTCCGGATGCGGCGTCCGCAGGGCGCGGCGCCCCGTGGACGGAGAAGCGCGCCAGCGACGCGGCCGCCGCCTCCGTCGCGGCCGCCGCCGTCCGCAATGCCGTGCAGAGGCGCGCCCCCGCCGGACCGTCCAGCACGCCCGGCCCCGGCAGGAAGACGATCTCGTGATGCGCGCTGGGCAGGAACCCGTCCGCCGGGGTCCGGCCGATGCAGTACGGCGCTTCCCCGCGTCCGCGTTCGAGCGCGTTGCGGAAGTCGCGATAGGCGCGCAGGTACTTCGCGCCGCGCGCGGAACGGTTGTAGAGATAGAGAAGCACCGAGGTCGTTCGCGCGGCCCGCAGGATGGTGTCGATCTGCTCCGCCCACTCGCCGAGGAAATCGTAGGGGTCGATCAGGAGCAGCCCGTTCGGCGGCGGTGCGTGCGCCACCGCGGCCGCGTACCCGTCCCGTGCGGCAATCCGTTCGAAGCGCGGATCTCCGTCGAACGAGGCCGCCCGCTCCGCATGGGCGTCGAAGACCCGGCCCCGGACCGCGCGCCCGCCGGCTTCGGCCGCGTCCGCCGCCAGGAGTGCGGCGCTCGGCCAGCGCCCGTCGGCCGTCGCCGTGCGAAGCCGGTCGGCCCCGGGGGCGTTGCCGAGTTCGCCCAGTCGCCGGCGGGCGCCGGGCGTCAGCGGATAGTCGTGTGCGCCGGCAAACGGATCGACCAGAACAAAGGCGGCATCCGCGGCATTCGGCACGGCGAGAAGCTGCCGGACGATCGCAACGACCCACAGGCCTTTCAGCAGATCACCCCAGTTGCCGGGCTCGTAGAGGAGCCCGGGGGCGGACGCATCAGCGGGCTTCCAGGACCAGTGCTCGGCCATGCGGCACCCTCCGCGCGCGGCCCCGACCCGGCGTCAGATCTCGTCCAGCCAGTGGGACGTGTCCAGCGCTTCCTCTTCGGAGAGGATGGCCTTGCCGTCGACGGGCGTGTCGTCCCGTCCCAGCATCCCGTGGTTGTCGCGGAACTGGTTCTTGCGACGGCTGCGTTTCGTGTTGCGGCGACGTTTGCCCTTGCCGGAGCCGCCGTCGCCGCCGCCTTCGCCGTCAGTGTCCTCCTCGTCGGAAGCCGTGGGGGGCGTTTCGGTTTCCGATGGCGAATCGCCTTCTGCCGACGCATCCGGCGTCTCGTCCCCGCCGGCGCCATCGTCCGTCTTCTTGCGCGACCGTTTCCGGCGGCTCCGTCGGCTGCGGCGGCTTCGTTTCTGACTCTTGTCGTCGCTTCCATCGTCTTCGTCGCCCGCGCCGTCGGATGCGGCGCCGGACGGCGCGGTTTCCTTTTCGTCTGTTTCGGCAGTCACAGCGGGGTCGCTGCCCGTCGCTGCGGAGTCCTTGTCCACCGTGGAGGACGGCGCGTCCCCCTGTTCTTCCGTTTCGGTGTCCCCATCCCGCTTCTTCCGGCGTCGCCGGCCCCCCCGCCGGCCCCGCCGGCGGCGGGAGGAGCGACGGTTCGGGGAGGCCTTCCCCTCGGCGTCATCCTCTTTGCCGTCATCTGCGTCGTCGGGTTCGTCTTCCGCGTCCGCCGACGCTTCGTCCGCGCCGTCCGCCTCTTTCTTCCCGTCGCTGGCGTTCCGTTTGCGGCCGGCGGAAGTGCTTTCGAAAATCTCCCGCCAGCGGTCGAGGCTGTCCCGGTCCAGGTCCTCGATCGCCACCGCGAACTCGTGCAGGGCCAGCGCATCGGGAAAGAAGCTCCGCGCCGCGAACTTCTGCTTGTTGAAGCGCCGCCGGCGCCGCGCCGTGAATCGGTCCTGTGCATTGAGGATGAGGCGCATCTCCTCCCGCAGGCGACGCGGAATCGGGAGCACCTCCGCCAGCCGGTTGACCAGCGGCCGCATCACCTGGTTGAAGCGGCGCGACCCGTCCTCGGCGCCACCCAGTTCGTGCAGCACCAGCGGGTAGGCCAGCGTGCTGAAGGTGAGGGGCAGGTTGACCTCGTCGGCGTCGGTCTGCGTCGCGTCGAGCGCTTCCAGGTAGGCATAATACTTCGCGCACGCGTCGTCGCCGGCTTCGTCGAGGAAGGCAGAGACGCACGGCAGGATATGCTGCAACAGCCCGGTCTCGTGCGCCAGGCGGATGGCCGCGGCGCCCGCCCCGTAGGCGAAGAGGCGCCCGGTCTCCTCCAGGAGGCGCGGGGGGCTGGCCTTGATCAGCTCTCCGTGGTGCGCCGTGATGGCGGCGTACGTTTCCTCCTCGATGGTGAAGCCCAGCCGCGCCGCGAAGCGGACCGCACGCAGCATGCGCACCGGATCCTCCTGAAAGCGCACCTCCGGCTCGCCGATGGTGCGGATGAGGCGGTGCTCCAGGTCCTCCAGGCCGCCGACATAGTCGATGACGGTAAATTCGCTGGGATCATAGAAAAGCCCGTTGATGGTGAAGTCGCGCCGGAACGCGTCCTCCTCGGCGCTGCCGAAGGTGTTGTCGTCCCGGACAAGGAGATCGCCCTCCTCGCCCTCTTCATCGCCGTCGCCATCGTCGCCACCGCCATCGCTGTTACCGCTGCCGTTGCCGTTCCCGTTGGCTTCGGGGTCGGGGCGCTGGCGGAAGGTGCTGGTCTCGATCACGAGGTCGCCGAAGCGGATGTGCGCCAGACGGAAACGCCGGCCGATCATCCAGCAGTTGCGAAAGAGCTTCTTGATCTCCTGCGGCGTCGCCTCGGTCGAAACGTCGAAATCCTTCGGCGTCCGCCCGAGCAGCAGGTCGCGCACCCCACCGCCGACGAGGTACGCCTCATGCCCGGAGCGCTGCAGGCGATAGAGCACCTTGAGCGCCTCGTCGCAGATGTTCTTGCGGCTGATGCAGTGTTCGTCCCGGGGCCGGATCACGGGGTCGTGGCCGGGGGCCGGGGATGTGGCTGAAGATGCGTTCGTCACGGTGAATGGGGCTCCATTGTCCGGTGCGGCGTCAGACGCGCTCAATGCAGGCGCCGAGCGCATTCAGGCGCTCGTCGATGCGCGCGTAGCCGCGGTCGATCTGGTCGATGCTGCGCATTTCGCTCGTTCCCTCCGCGCAGAGGGCGGCGATGAGCAGCGCCATGCCCGCGCGGATGTCCGGCGACATGATGGGCCGGGCCCGCAGCGGGCTCGGGCCTACCACCACGGCGCGGTGCGGATCGCAGAGTACGATGCGCGCGCCCATGTCGATCAGCTGGTCCACGAAAAAGAGACGGCTTTCGAACATCTTTTCAAAGATGAGCATGCTGCCGCGCGCCTGGCTGGCCGCAACGACCGCGATGCTGGTCAGGTCCGCCGGAAAGCCCGGCCACGGCGCGTCCTCGATCTTCGGTATCGCCGCGCGCAGATCCGGCTCCACCTCCAGCACCTGTCCCGGCGGCACGCGCAGGCGCTCGTCCTCGATCTCCACCCGGATGCCGAGCCGCGCAAACTGCAGCAGGATCATCCTCAGATCCTCTGCGCGCACGCCGGTGATGGTGAGGTCGCTCCCGGTCACCGCCGCCAGGACGATGAGCGACCCGATCTCGATCACGTCCGGGCCGACCTCCACCTCGACGCCGGCGAGCCGCTCGACCCCGCGGACGTGGAGACGGTTGGCGCCGATGCCGTCGATGGAGGCCCCCGCCGCCACGAGCGCGCGGCAGACCTCCTGCACGTGGGGCTCGCAGGCGGCGTTGTAGATGACCGACTCGCCCTCCGCCGTCGCGGCCGCCATCACCGCGTTTTCCGTCGCAGTCACCGAGGCTTCGTCCAGCAGGATCTCCGCGCCGCGCAGCCGGCCGTCGCGGCGGATGCGGTAGCCGTCCGCGCGCACCTCCACCGTCGCGCCGAGGGCCTCGAGCGCCAGCAGGTGGGTGTCGATCCGCCGCCGGCCGATGCGATCGCCTCCCGGGAACGGCAGGATCACCTCGCCGAAGCGGGCCAGGCACGGCGCGGCGAGGAGGATCGACCCCCGCAGCTTCCGCGCCAGCTCCGCGTCGAGCGAGGGGCTGTCCGCGCGGGCCGGGTCGAGGGTCACCGATCCGTCCGCGTCGCGCGTGACCGCCACCTTCATCTCGTCCAGGAGCGTCAGCATCGCCTCCACGTCGCCGATCCCCGGCACGCGCCGGAGCCGGAGCGGCCCGTCCAGCAGGATGGAGAGCGCCACCAGCGGCAGCGCGGCATTCTTGTTGCCGGAAGCGGCGATGGCCCCGGAGAGGCGACGCCCACCCGTGATGCGAAATCTGCTCTGCATAGCGGCCTTGTCGATCCCCGGCCCCGTGTTCGTGGTCATCCGGCCGGGCGTCCCGGTCGGTGGCGTGTTCCATGAGGCGACGGACAGCCGGCGCCTCCGTCCGGGCGCGGATGCGGCTGGCGCGCCCGACGCGGCCGGGTGGGCGCCCGTCCCGCCGCCGTCCCCCCAAGTGTAGGCGCGGGCCCGGGCAAGTCAAGGCGCGGCCGCAGGTCGCCGACCTCCCCTCCCCGCTTCCGACGGCGCCGGCCCTCCCGACGCTGCGGCGCGTGGTGTGCCCAATCCGACCCGCGCAGGTCGGAACTGCAATGCATTTGGGGGGTTGTACCAGCCGAAAGCCAGGGGCATGATACCGCGGCGGTTCGATGCGGCGGTTTCCCCTTGCAACGGCCGGCCGGATGCGGCATGGTAGCACCCGCAACGGCTTGGGGCACGGCGCAGCGGAGCAACGCTGCGATGCCGCGCCCCGGGCCCGCGCGCGGCACAGCCCGCCGCCCCCGACCCAGAGGGCTGCGCCGCGGGCAGAACCCTCCCGCCGGGGCGTGGCGCAGCTTGGTAGCGCGTCTGCTTTGTGAGCAGAAGGTCGCTGGTTCAAATCCAGTCGCCCCGATTCACAGTTCCCAACGACTCCGCCCCCTCGCCTCGCGGGGCCGGTGGCGGAGTCGTGTTCTCCCCACTGCAGCCCTCGAGCTTGGCGGAACCTTCTGTTCCCGCCGCCGATGCTGGATGCGTGAATCATCCGGCTTCCTCCCGAGCAACGCGTCGGTTGATGGAGGTCATCTGCCTGGCGCGGCAATCGGTGACGCAACCCCATTGCCCACAATAAGAAAGCCCTTCGACGCAATCGCCGAAGGGCTTTCTTTTGTGTCTGGTCGGGTGTCCTGCCAGGCAGTTGAACACCGGCGCCAAATGCGGCGTCATTTGAAAGTGCCGCAAAAGTTCATGGGACAGGCAAGGGACATGTCGCCGGAGTCATCGGACACGACGCCGGAGTCATTTTCCCTGTCGCCGGCGACATTGGAGGCGACCGGAACTGCTGACCCCGGCAACCACCTCCTTGCCACCGCTCATCCTGTTTCCCTCGTCGATGCCTGGGCCGCGCTCTTCCTCCGCCCGCC
>CAZKKD010000126.1:0-9674 GCA_964553265.1 uncultured Planctomycetales bacterium
CAACCTGAAAGGGGCGTTCCTCTGCACGCAGGCGGCGGGGCGCTATATGCTGAAGGCGCGGGCCGGCCGGATCGTCAACATCGCCAGTGTCGTCGGCGTGATGGGCAACGCCGGGCAGGCGAACTACTCCGCCTCGAAGGGTGGGCTCATCAGCCTGACAAAGACCTCGGCCAAGGAGTTCGCCGCCCGCGGGGTGACCGTCAACGCCATCGCCCCCGGCTACATCCGCACCGCGATGACCGACGAGCTCTCCGACGAGGTGAAGGAGGCGATGCAGGGGATCATCCCCCTCGGCAGCTTCGGCGAGGCCGAGGACGTGGCCGCGGCGACAGCCTTCCTGCTCTCCGGCGCGGCCCGGTACATTACCGGCCAGGTGCTGCACGTCGACGGCGGGATGGTGATGTAAACGGATTTTCTGGGCGCCGACCGCCCCGGATGGAGCGGCGGCGCGTTGTGACAGCGCTTGGATGGTCAGGGACCGTGCTTCGACACGAACGCAACGGAAATCAGGAAAGGAAACCGGCAATGGCGACCCGCGACGAGATCAAGGAAAAGGTGATCGACATCGTTGTGGACCAGCTGCAGATCTCCCGGGATCAGGTCGAGGAGAAGGCGTCCCTCGTGGACGATCTCGGCGCCGACAGCCTGGACGTGGCCGAGGTGATCATGGAGCTCGAGGACGAGTTCGACATCAACATCCCCGACGACGAGGAAGCGCCCCGCACCATCGGCGAGTCCATCGATTACATCGCCAAGCAGGCCGGCGACAAGTAAGCACGCGCCCGGGCCGGTCCGCTCTGGCGGACCGGCGCCGTGACGCCGAGGGGGTGGCGGCTCTGCCCCCGCCCGCGCGGGCGGGGGCGGCCGGTTGTGGTGCGACGTCACGCAAATCGAAGACGGAGAGGCACGGCATGAGCGAAGCAACCCGGCGGCGGGTGGCCATCACCGGCATCGGCATGGTCACCCCCCTCGGCAACAGCAAGGACGAGACCTGGAAGGGCCTTTTGGCCAACGAGAACGGGGTTGGCCAGATCACCCTTATCGACACCGCAGCGTTCAGCGTCCACATCGGCGCGGAGGTGAAAGACTTCACGCCGGAAGACTACCTCGACCGCAAGGACGTCAAGCGCTACGACCGCTTCGTCCACCTCGCC
Source organism: uncultured Planctomycetales bacterium (assembly GCA_964553265.1). Taxonomy (GTDB): domain Bacteria; phylum Planctomycetota; class SZUA-567; order SZUA-567; family JAFGNG01; genus CAZKKD01. The sequence goes on from CAZKKD010000126.1 coordinate 1,155, forward strand.
TGCGGCGCCGCCGCGATGGCGGTGGAGGACAGCGGGATCGATCTCGACGCCGAGGACCGCACGCGCGCCGGCTGCGTGCTCGGCAGCGGGATCGGGGGCATGCTCTCCTGCGAATCGCTCATGACCGGCTACGTCGAACGCGGGGTGAAGAAGATCTCCCCCCTCACGGTGCCGAAGATCATGGTCAACTGCGCCTGCGGCATCGTGGCGATCCAGCACGGGCTGAAGGGCGTCAACTACGCGCCGGTCACCGCCTGCGCGTCGGGCTCGCACAGCATCGGCCTGGGGCTCCGGCACATCCAGTGGGGCGAGGCCGACCTCATGGTCTGCGGCGGCGCGGAGGCGGGGATCTGCGTCCTCGGCCTCGGCGGCTTCAGCAACATGGGCGCGCTCTCCACCCGCAACGACGACCCCGCCCACGCCAGCCGGCCCTTCGACAAGGATCGCGACGGCTTTGTCCTCGGCGAGGGCGCGGGCGTGGTGCTGCTGGAGGAGTGGGAGCATGCGAAGGCCCGGGGCGCGCGGATCTACGCCGAGCTCCTGGGCTACGGGTTTACCGACGACGCGCACCACATCACCGCGCCGGACGAGTCGGCCGACGGGCCGAGCCGGGCGATGAAGCTCGCGATCCGGGACGCCGGCACGACGCCCGCGGAGATCGACTACGTCAACCCGCACGGCACCTCGACGCCCTACAACGACAAGACCGAGACGAAGGCCCTCAAGGTCGCCCTCGGCGAGGAGCGCGCCCGCGCCATCAAGGTGACGAGTTCGAAGAGCATGATCGGGCACCTCCTGGGCGCGGCCGGCGGGGTGGAGTGCGGCGTGACGGCGCTCTCGATCCACGAGCAGCGCATCCACGGCACGCGCAACCACGACAACCCGGATCCCGAGTGCGACCTGGATTACCAGCCGAACGAGTCGTGCGCGCTGCCGATCCGCAAGGCGCTCACGTGCTCGCTCGGCTTCGGCGGCCACAACGCCACGCTCTGCCTCGGCCGCGCCGAGGACTGAATGCCCGGCGCCCGGCCGTCCGGCCGCCGCGCCCCGACGGAGACGATGGGCGGCGCCCGCCCCGGACCGCGCCCCCTGCGAACGACATGAGGAGAACGGCTGATGGAGCTCGACCACGGTTTCACCGAAGAGCAGGTGATGATGCGCGACGCCGCCCGGGACATCGCCACGCAGGCGATCCTGCCGGTCCGCGCCGAGTATGACGAGGAGCAGAAGTTCCCCTGGGACGTGGTCGAGGTGATGGCCGAGACCGGCATTTTCGGCGCCTTCATCGACGAGGCCTACGGCGGCTGCGCCGGCGGATCGCCGATCCTCAACATGTGCATCATCACCGAGGAGATGAGCAGGGCCTGCGGCGGCATCGCGCTCGCCTACGCCGGATCGGGCCTCGGCACGCTGCCGATCATCATCAGCGGCAACGAGGAGCAGAAGCAGAAGTGGCTCACCCCGCTCGCCGCGGGCGAGACCATCGCCGCCTTCGCCATCACCGAGCCCGAAGCCGGCAGCGACGCGGCCTCGATCCGCACCACCGCGGTGAAGGACGGGGACGACTACATCCTCAACGGCACCAAGCAGTGGATCACCAACGGCGGCGAGGCCGGCATCTATACCGTCTTCGCCATGACCGACAAGAACAAGGGCGCCCGCGGCGCGAGCTGCTTCGTCGTCGAGAAGGACACCCCCGGCTTCTCCTTCGGCAAGAAGGAGGACAAGTTCGGCATCCGCGCCTCGGCCACGCGCGAGCTGGTCTTCGAGGACTGCCGCGTGCCGGCGGCCAACATGCTGGGCAAGCCCGGCACCGGCTTCATGACCGCGATGAAGACCTTCGACGCCAGCCGCCCCGGCGTCGGCGCGCAGGCGCTGGGGATCATGGCCGGGGCGCTGGACCTGGCGGTCGACTACAGCCGCGAGCGCGTCCAGTTCGGCAAGCCGATCTGCGCCAACCAGGGCCTGCAGTGGATCCTGGCCGACATGGCGATGAAGGTCGAGGCCGCCCGGACGCTCATCTACGCCACCGCCCGCACCGTCGACAAGGGCGAGGGGCGCCCGACCAAGTACAGCGCGATGGCGAAGTGCTTCGCCAGCGACATGTCGGTGCAGGTCTGCCTCGACGCGATCCAGGTCTTCGGCGGGTACGGCTACATGAAGGAATACCCGATCGAGAAGTACCTGCGCGACGCGAAGATTACGCAGATCTACGAGGGGACCAACCAGATCCAGCGGGACGAGATCGCCCGCGCCCTCATCAAGGAGTCCGCTGCGCGGACGAAGTGAGGCGGCGGCGAACGCTGTGCTGGGCTCGTGATTGCGAGGGACGTGCCATGTCGGCAGCGGAAGAATGCGATGCCGTATTTCGCGATGGGGCGTTCCGGCCGCTCGATCCCGGCGGTCTCCGCGCACGGGAGGGGGAGCGCGTGCATCTGCGGATCGAGCATGTGGAGGCGGACAGTCCCTCCGGCGATCCGGTGGAATTGCTGTCCAGCGTATTCGACGGCCTGACCAGCGAAGAGGTCGAACGCATCAGCCGCAACGCGCTGGATCGCAGCCGCTTCCTTGAAGGTCGTCCCGGGTGGGACGCATGACGGTTGCCCTTTTGGACACGGATGTCGTGATTTCACTGATGCGCCGGCATGCGGGGGCGCTCGAACAGGCTCGTGCTCATCTGGGCGGTGGCGGTCAACTGGCGTTCAGTGTCATCACGCAATACGAGGTGTTGCGAGGCTTTCGGCAGGGCGCATACGAACGGCAGCGGGAGCGTTTCGAAGCGTTCTGTGCTTGTTCCCGAATCCTGCCGATTGACGAAGCTGTGGCTGTTTTCGCGGCGCGACAGCATAGGGAACTGCAGGAGGCCGGATCGCTCATCGCGGACGCCGATCTGTTGATTGCGGCGACTGCGGTGACACACGATTGCACGCTCGTGACGGGCAATGTGCGGCATTTTGAACGACTGCCGGGCGTGCGACTGGCCAACTGGCTTGCGGAACAGCCCGACCTCTGATGCGGGCAGACGCGCCATTCGGTGCTACGGCAAGAGCTTTGTGAAATCGTTCAGCGAGACCGAGGAACCGGACCGATGACCATCTCCGCCATCATGGGCATGCAGTGGGGCGACGAAGGCAAGGGCAAGATCGTCGACGCGCTCAGCGAAGACGTCGCCCTGGTCGTGCGTTGCCAGGGCGGCGCGAACGCCGGGCACACCGTCGTGCTGGGCGAGACCGTCTACAAGCTGCACATCGTGCCGAGCGGCATTCTCCGCGACGGGGCCACCAGCGTCATCGGCAACGGCGTGGTGGTCGATCCGCTCGCGCTCTGCGAGGAGATCGGCGGCATCGAGGCGCAGGGCGTCTCCGTCGACGGCCGGTTGCGTCTCTCCGACCGGGCGCACCTGGTTCTGCCGTGGCACCGGGTCCTCGACGGGCTCTCCGAGCACAGCCTCGGGACCCGGAAGATCGGCACCACCGGACGCGGCATCGGCCCCGCCTATGCCGACAAGGCCGCCCGCACGGGACTCCGCGGCTGGGATCTCCGCGACGCGGACCGCTTTCGCACACGCGTGGCAGACGGCCTCGCGGTCGCCAACCGCCGCATCGAATGGCTGGGCGGGGAGCCGCTGGACCCGGACGAGACGATCGGGCGCCTCGCCGCGGCGCAGGCTCGCCTCGCCCCCCTGGTGGCCGACACGGTCGCGATGCTCCACGACGCGCACGCCGCCGGGCGCGCGATCCTGATGGAGGGCGCGCAGGGGACGCAGCTCGACATCGACTTCGGCACCTACCCCTACGTCACGAGCTCCAACACCACCGGCGGCGGCTTCGCCACCGGTTCGGGGCTGCCGCCCTCGGCCATCGGCGAGATGCACGGCGTCTTCAAGGCCTTCACCACGCGCGTCGGGGAGGGGCCGTTCGTCACCGAGCTCGAGGGCCCGCTGGCCGAGCGCCTGCGCGGCACCGGCGAGAACCAGTGGGACGAGTACGGCACCACCACCGGCCGGCCGCGGCGGGTGGGCTGGCTCGACCTCGTCATCGGGCGCTTCGCCGCGCGCGTCAACGGGGTGACGCAGCTGCACATCACCAAGCTCGACGTCCTCACCGGCGTCGGAGACCTCCAGGTCTGCACCGCGTACGAGCTGGACGGCGAGCGGATCGATACCGTCCCGGCCGACGCCGACGCGCTGGCCCGCTGCACGCCGGTCTACGAAACGGTTCCCGGCTGGACCGAGGACATCACCGGCGCCCGCACGCTGGACGACCTGCCCGCGAACGCCCGCGCCTACGTCCGCCGCATCCTGGATGCGCTCGGGCTGGCGCGCGGATCGGTCTCGGTCGGGCCCCGGCGCGACCAGTTCCTCCGGCTCGAGGCGTCCGGCGGCGATGGCTGACGCGCCCGTTCCCGCCGCGCCGCCCCCGTTCGACCCTGCCGCCGCGCCGCGGCACATCGCCATCATCATGGACGGCAACGGCCGCTGGGCAGAGGAGCGGGGACTCTCGCGCGTCAAGGGGCACGAGGCCGGCGCCGAAGCGGTGCGCCGCACCGTCGACGCCTGCGGCCGCTGGGGCCTCGAAGCGCTCACCCTCTACGCCTTCTCCACCGAAAACTGGAACCGCCCGCGCGCCGAGGTGGCGGTGCTCATGCAGCTCCTGCGCCGGTTTCTGCGCCAGGAGTGCGACGAGCTCGACCGGCAGAACGTCCGCCTGCGCATCATCGGCCAGCCCGAGCGCCTGCCGGCGGCAACGCGGAAAGAGCTCGAACGCGGGCAGGGGGTGCTCGACGACAATACCGGACTGACGCTGGTGGTGGCGCTCTCCTACGGCGGGCGGGACGAGATTGTCCGCGCCGCCCGCCGGCTGGCGGCACGGTGCGCCGCGGGCGACCTGGACCCGGAGGCCATCGACGAAGACGTCTTCGCCGGCGCGCTCGACACCGCGGGCCTGCCGGACCCGGATCTCCTCATCCGCACGGCGGGGGAGATGCGGATCAGCAACTTCCTCTTGTGGCAGGTGAGCTATACCGAGTATTATAGCGCACGCATCTGCTGGCCGGATTTCGACGCCGACGCGCTGGCCGAAGCGATCCGCGAATACCAGCGCCGCCGGCGCACCTACGGCCGGGTGCCGGGCGCGGATGCGGAGCCGGCGCCGTAGCGACGGAACGGCCGGACGCACCGGGACGGACATCATGCTGAAATACCGCATCCCCGCCGCCATCTTCATCGGACTCGTCTTCTACGGTTGCCTCTGGCGCGACGCCGCCACCGCCGGCAGCATGGGGCTCACCCTCTTCATCGCCGTCGGGACGGTGGTGGTGATGCGCGAGTACTTCCGCATGGTGGAGGCCAAGGGCGCGCGGCCGATGGTCTTCTTCGGCGTGGTGATGGCGGTGGTTCTCGTCTTCGCGCACGACCGCTGGGCGTGGGAGAAGTGGCACGGCCTGCCCCGTTCGGTGCCGGACCTCATGGACACGGTGGTGGCGCTCGCGGTGCTGGGGGCCTGCGCGCTGCAGGGGGTGCGCAAGTCGCCGTCCGGCGCCATCCTCAACATCGGCACGACCCTCCTCGGTTTCGTCTACGTCTGGTTTCTTCCCAGCTTCCTGGTGAAGATCCGCCACCTCGGCGTGCCGGGGGCCAATGGCTGGGCCATCGACGGGGCGGAACTTGTCTTCGTCACCATCTTCGTCAGCAAGATCTGCGACGTCGGCGGGCTCCTGGTGGGCAAGCAGTTCGGCCGGACCAAGCTGAGCCCGGTCGTTTCGCCCAACAAGACCTGGGAGGGCTTCGCGGGGGGCATCGCCTTCAGCGTCGGGCTGTCGCTCTACATGCGCTGGGTGGCGCCGGGGAGTGCGCTGGCCTCGCTCAGCGTCGGAACGGCGGCGCTCTTCGGCATCACGATGGCGGTCAGCGGGCTCCTGGGCGATCTGCTGGAGAGCGCGATGAAGCGCGACAGCGAGGTGAAGGACTCCGGCGGATCGGTGCCCGGCTTCGGCGGCCTGCTGGACGTGGTCGACTCGCTCATGATCAGCGCGCCGACGGCCTACTTCTTCTTCCTCCTGGCCGGCGCGCGCCCCGCGCTCGGGTGAGGCGCCGCCCCGCAGCGGAAGGACCGCGATGGCGTTCCACCTCGACGGGATTGTTCCCTGGGGCCGCAATTTCGACGAATACCGCCGCATGTTCGCGCTCGAGACGACCGATCTCGCCGGGCGGATTCTCGACTGCGGCGGCGGGCCGGCCTGCTTCGTTGCGGACGCGGCCGCCGCGGGGCACGACGTGGTCGCGGCCGATCCGCTCTACGCGGCGCCGCCGGACGCGATCCGTGCGCGCATCGACGAGACGGCCGACGAGGTACTGCGCCAGGTCCGGGCCAACACCGGGGCGTACGTCTGGGACCGGATCCCCTCGCCGGAGGCGCTTCGTTCGGTCCGGCTCGGCGCAATGGATCGCTTTCTGGACGACTATGCCGGGCCGGATCGCGCGGGACGCTACGTGGCGGCGGCCCTGCCGCGCCTGCCGTTCGGGGACGGCGCGTTCGACCTGGCGCTCGTCTCGCACCTGCTCTTCACGTATTCGGAACACCTGGATGGCGCGGCGCACCTGGCGGCGGTGCATGAACTCCTGCGCGTGGCGCGCCGGGTCCGCATCTTCCCGCTGGTGACGCTGGCGAACGATCCGTCGCCGCACGTGGATTTTCTGCAGGATCGGTTGCGCGGGATCGGGTACGATATGCGTATACGGGAGGTGGACTACCGGTTTCAGCGGGACGGCAATCGCATGGTGGAGGTGGCGACAGCATGGGACTCGACGAACTGAAGGAAGCGGCGATCGAGGATTGCCGCTTCGTGGTGAACGCGGCGCCCGGGGGATTCGGGATCGCGCCGGGCCGGGTGGAGGTACTCGGCAACCACACCGATTACAACGAGGGCTTCATCCTCTCGGCGGCCATCGACCGGTACGTCGTCCTCGCCGGGCGGGCGACCGACGGGCAGATCGCTTCGGTCTACTCCGACGCTTTCGAGCGGCTGATCCAGTTCGACACCGCGAAGCTCCGCAAGGACGGCACCGCCCCCTGGTGCGACTACATCATGGGCGTGGTCGACGAGCTCCGCAAGGCCGGGCATCCGGTGCGCGGCTTCGAGTGCGCGGTCGCGAGCGACGTCCCGCTCGGCGCGGGGCTGAGCAGCTCCGCCGCGCTGGAGGTGGCGACCGCGATGCTGCTCTCGGGCGTCTTCGGGTTCGAACTCCCGTCCGGGGACGCGGCCCGCCTCTGCCAGCGGGCGGAGAACGAATTCGTCGGCATGAACTGCGGCATCCTCGACCAGTGGTCCAGCCTCCACGGGCAGGCCGATCACCTCATCTTCCTCGACTGCCGCGATCTCTCGGGCCGCACCGTGCCGCTCGGGAGTGAGGTGGAGCTGATCCTGGCCGACACCCACGCCGCGCACGAGCTTGTGGAAGGGACCTACAACCGCCTCCGCGAGGCCTGTTTCGCCGCGGCGGCGGCCTTCGCCGAGGTGCTGCCGGGGGTGACGCACCTGCGCGACGTCTCGGTCGAGCAGTTCGCGGCGCATGCGGATCGCCTGTCCGAAGACGTCCGTACCAAGGCGGACCACATCGTCCACGAAAACGATCGCGTCCAGCGCGGCGTTGCGGCGCTGGAGGCCGGCGACCTGGAGACGATGGGCCGGCTCATGACCGAGAGCCACGCCTCAAGCCGCGACCGCTTCGGCAACTCCTGCCCCGAGCTCGACACCATGGTCGCGCTCGCGGAGGAGCTGGACGGCTGCTACGGCGCGCGCCTCAGCGGCGGCGGTTTCGGCGGCTGCACGGTCAACCTGGTCGCGCGCGACCGCGCCGACGCCTTTGCGGCCGACCTGGGGGCCCGGTACGAGGACGCCACCGGCATCGCCCCGGACCTCCACCGCTGCCGCGCCGTCGACGGCGCACGGTTCGAGACGATCTGACGCCGGCGGGTTGCCTGTCCGCGTTGGCGGTTTGGGCTGGCGGTTTCGTTGCCGAAAAGCGAGAGGGGGAACGCCCGTGGGCGCTCCCCCTCGTCTGTTGTACGGTTGCCGGCGCGGGGCCGGGCGGTGCTGCGGGTGGCGCGGCTTACATCATGCCGCCCATGCCACCCATACCACCCATCCCGCCCATGCCTCCCATGCCGCCCATGCCGCCACCCATCCCGCCGCCGGCGGGCATGGCCGGCTTGTCTTCCGGGATCTCGGTGATGGCGCAGTTGGTGGTCAGGAGGAGCGAGCTGATGCTGCTGGCGTTCTGCAGCGCGACGCGGGTCACCTTGGTCGGGTCGATGACGCCGGCCTTCTCCAAATCCTCGAAGGTGTCGGTCGCGGCGTTGTAGCCGAAGGCGCCCTTCTCGGCGAGGACCTTCTCCAGGACGACGGCGCCGTCCTTGCCCGCGTTCTCGGCGATCTGCTTGAGCGGAGCCGAGAGCGCGCGGCGGACGATGCCGATGCCCACCTGCTCCTCGTCGCTGGCCTTGAGCTTCTCCAGCGCCG
>CAZKKD010000127.1:0-9614 GCA_964553265.1 uncultured Planctomycetales bacterium
TCGCCTACTCCTCTTCTTCCATCGAGTCGTAGAACTTCACGATGTTGCCCGGCTCGGGGCCGTCCTGGAAGGCCATGGCCGACCGGGGGTGCTGGTTCAGCATGCCGGTGATCATGTACGGGATGCTGTACCCGAAGCCGAGCTCCGCACGCATCGGTTCGACGTGCTCCTGGATGCACTGCAGCACCGGGCGGAGGTGGAACTTCGGATTGTGGAGGAAGCCCAGGAGCAGCTCCAGCGGGCAGTTCCCGGCGCCGCGTCCGAGGCCGGCGATGGAGGCGTCGAGCATGTTGACCCCGTTGAGGACCGCCTCGATGGTGTTGGCGTAGGCGAGCATCTGGTTGTTGTGCGCGTGGATGCCCACCTGCTTGCCGGCCGGGCGCGCGTAGGTGAGGTACTTCTGCGACAGGTAGCGCAGTTGCTCGCTGTAGAAGGCGCCGAACGAGTCGACGATGATGATGGTTTCCGCTTCCGACTCCGCCATCAGTTCCAGCGCTTCGTCCAGTTCGCGTTCCTGGACGGTGCTGACGGCCATGAGGTTGATGGTCGTTTCGTAGCCCTTGTCGTGGGCATCCTTCACCATGTCGAGCGCGGTGGAGAGCTGGTGGATGTAGCAGGCCACCCGGATGAGGTCCAGGACGCTCTCGTTCTTCGGCAGGATGTCGTTGTGGTAGTCGGTGCGCTCGGCGTCGGCCATGGCGGAGAGCTTGAGGGAAGAGGGGTTGTCGCCCACGATGCGCCGGATGTCCTCTTCGGCGCAGTGCTTCCAGGCGCCGTAGGCGTCCGGGGCGAAGACCTTCCTGTCCCCCTTGTACCCGATCTCCATGTAGTCGATGCCGGCGGCGACGCAGGTGTCGTAGACGGCCTTGACCAGCTTGTCGTCGAAGTTGTGGTTGTTCATGAGCCCGCCGTCCCGCACGGTGCAGTCGAGCACCTTGATCTCGGGCCGGTAGGTGAGCCACTTCTTTGCCTGGCGCTTCGCGCCGTCCTGTTCTTTCTCGCCCATGGGTTTCTCCCCGATCGCATGGTCCCCGCCGGCGCGCAGCGCGCCGGTCGGCAAGGTTCGGCCGCATCCCGTTCGGAAGCATCGCAGCCTAGGGAGTCCTGGTGGTTCCCGCAAGCGAAAAGCGCGGGAGCGCCGGGCGGCCCGCTCAGCGGCGGGCGCGCAGGAGGCGGTGGACGGCCCGCAGGAGTTCGCGTCCGCGGAACGGCTTCTGGACGAATTCGGTGTGGGATTCCTCCAGCAGGGGAGCGGCATCGCCGTCCAGGCTGTACCCGCTGGCGAGCAGGATGGGGAGGTCGGGCCGCTCTGCCCGGACGGCGCGGAACACCTCCGCGCCGTTCAGCTTCGGCATCATGAGGTCGAGAACGATCAGATCGTGCCGCTCCGGCTCCGCGCGGAACGCCTCCAGCGCTTCCACTCCGTCTGCGCAGGTGTCGACCTCGTAGCCGGCCGCGCCCAGCAGTTCCCGGGTGACCGCCCGGATGTTGTCCTCGTCGTCGACGAGAAGAATGCGCTCGGCCCCGCCGTCGGCGTCGGCGTCGGCGCCCGCCGGATCGTCGGGCGCATGTTCCGCCTCGGAGGCGGCCGGAAGCAGCAGGCGGAAGACACTGCCCGCCTCCGGCGCGCTCTCCACCGTGATGGCGCCCGAGTGCGCCTGCACCGTTCCATAGACGGCCGCGAGCCCCATGCCGGTGCCCTTGCCCTCGGTCTTGGTCGTGAAGAAGGGTTCGAAGATCCGTTGCGCGACGTCGGCGGGCATCCCGACGCCGTTGTCCCGCACCCGCAACTGGAGGTAGGGGCCGGGGGGCAGGGGGCGGAGACCGATGGGGTCGTCTTCGGGGCGGATCTCGACGCTTTCGGTTTCGAAGGTGATGGTCCCCCCCTCGGGCAGGGCGTCCCGGGCGTTGATGCCGAGGTTCAGGAGCGCATTCTGCAACTGGGTGGCGTCCCCCCGCACGATGGCGCGCCGGGCGCGGAGAATCTGCTCGATCCGGATCCGCCGGTCGATCGTGTGCTCCAGCATGGAGACAACGTCGCCCACGATCCGGTGCAGGTCGACCGGGGCGAATGTGTACCGTCCCTTGCGCGCGAAGGTCAGGAGTTGGCCGGTCAGTTCACCGGCGCGTTCGGCGGCGAGGACGATCTTCTCCGCGTACGGGCGGAGGCTTTCGTCGTCGATACGGTGGAGCAGCAGGTCCGCATAGCCCATGATGCCGCCGAGCTGGTTGTTGAAGTCGTGCGCGATGCCGCCGGCGAGCTGGCCGATGGCTTCCAGCTTGTCCGACTGGCGCAGACGCTCTTCCATACGCCGGCGCTCGGTGATGTCGGTGTGGGTTCCGATGACGCGGATCGCCCGACCCTCGTGGTCGCGCTGCATCACCTTCCCGCGGGAGAGCACCCAGCGGTAGGCGCCGTCCTTGGCCCGAAGCCGGTGCTCGGCGCGGTAGAAGGGGATCTCGCCCTGCAGGCAGCGGTCGAGTTCGCGCAGACAGTGCGGCAGGTCGTCCGGATGCGCCAGGCGCCGCCAGCCTTCGAAGGAGGGTTCCAGCTCGTCCGGACCGTAGCCGATGATGCCGCACCAGGTCGGACTGTAGTAGCATTCGCCCGTCTCCGGCCGGTAGTCCCAGACGCCGGCCTCGGCGCCTTCCAGGGCGAACTGCCAGCGCTCCTCGCTTTCGCGCAGCGAGGCTTCGGCTTTCTTCAGCGCCGTAATGTCGGTCGAGATGCCGCAGAGGGCGATCGCTTCGCCGCGCTCGTTGCGAACCGTCCTCGTCCGGCAGAGCAGGTGGACGGCGCTTCCGTCGGCGCCGCGGTTTACCACCTCGCCGGCCCACTCGCCCGTGGCGAGAGTGGCGTCCAGGATTTCTTTCTGCGTTGCGCCCTGTTCCGGGTCCTCACCGTAGGTGTCGATCGTTTGGTCGACGATTTCTTCCCGCGGCCGGCCGAGCGTGCGACAGCAGGCGTCATTGACGTGCAGGATGCGTCCGGTCATGTCGGTGATCGTGACCACGTCGGCGATCTGGTCGAGCACCATGGACTGCAGCAGGATCTGCTCCTCGATCCGGTGGCGCTCGCTCATGTCGATGACGGCGGCCGCACGCGCCGGGCGCCCGTCGAATTCGACGGTCGTGGCGTGGATCCGGATCGGGATGCGCGCGCCGCTCTTGTGGATCGCCACGGTTTCGTAGCGGGTCTCGCCGCGCCCGACGCAGGCACGGACATGCGCCAGTTCCTCGGGCGCGATGGTGAGTTCCATCGCGTTCGCGCCGGCCGCTTTCAACTCCTCCGGGGTGTGCCCGAACATGGCGTAGTAGTGCGGGTTCGCGTCCAGCAGCCGTCCGTCCCGGTGGATGAGGAGGCCCACCGACGTGGCGTCCGACAGCAGGCGCAGACGCTCCTCGCTGGCGCGCAGTTCTTCGCGCCGCGCGTAGTCCTCGGTCACGTCCCGGAAGACCATCACCACGCCCTGGCCTGTCCCGTCCCCGGCCCGGATGGGGGCCGCGCTGTCGGCGATCTGCCGCACGGTCCCGTCCCGTGCGATAAGGCGGGTATGGTTCGCCAGCCCGACCACCACCCCCTCCCGCAGGACCCGGTCGACCGGGGACTCCACCGGTTCGCCGGTCCGGGCGTTTTCGATCCGGAAGATCGTGGCGAGAGGCTGGCCCTGCGCGTCGGCCAGTTGCCAGCCGGTGAGCGCTTCCGCAACGGGGTTCATCCGCGTCACGCGCCCCTCGTTGTCCGTCACCACCACCGCGTCGCCGATGCTGTCGAGCGTCGTCGCCAGGTAGGCCTCGTTCGCGCGCAGCGCCATGTGGGTCCGGAGGGCCGCCATCCCGAGGGCGCTGAGGACAGCGACGGCGACGGATTCTTCGAGGAACGGTTGCTCCGCCCAGCCCTCCAGCGCCGCGCTCCAGGCAAAGGCGCCCTTGTGGGCCGACGCGATGAGCCAGATGATCGGCGTGCTGAAGAGCTGGTTCCCGGCCAGCACCAGTCCCAGCCAGCCCGCTGCGTATGCGACCGGGTGACGCAGGCGGACCAGCCAGTGTCCGTGCACGAGCCGTACGAAGGCGGCGAAGGGAAGCGCGTAGGTCAGGTTGTACAGGAGCGCCCGCGCGGTTCCGACCTCATGCTCCCCGGCCAGGCAGAGCATGGCGGTCAGGAGGAGCGCGGCGCTCCGGCGTCGGACCAGGGCCACGCCCATGAAACCGAACGCCCAGCGCACGTCGATGATGAGCGGCGTATGGGGGATGGGGATCTTGATGAGGGCTGCAAGCGCGCCGAACACGCCGAAGAAGAGGACAACCAGCAGGTCCCGGCGCAGATCGGCGGAGAGCCGCTGGCGTTCCGGCATGACGGTGCCTCGCTTACGAGAGGGGATCCGCGGCGGCAGACGGCCTCTTCCCGTGGTGGCCGATTCCTGCGCTTCTGTGCCTACAGAGAATCTCACCACGCCGGCAGGCATCTGTCAACACGGGAGTTGCCGCTTCCGGACCCGGCAGGAGCCCCGGCGCCGTCCGGGAGAGCGATGCGGGGAGCCTCGGGGAATGAGGAGGGCGCGCGCGTACCGGAAGGGTTTCGGTGCGCGGTCATGGTGTGTGCAAGAGCAGTTGGGCGCCAAAACAAAACCGGCCGCACGCAGGGTGCGACCGGTTTCGCGTTGCCGCCGCCCCTCGCGACGGCCGGTGGCCCGGGCTCTCCGGGGCGCGGGCCCGGAAAGCGCAGGCGCGATGTCTCCCCCCACAACCGAAGCGGACGTCCGCCGGCCTCCTCTCCTCAGGAAGCGACTGCGACCCGTTCTCCCTGGTCGGCACGAAGGCGTTTCAGCAGTTTCATGGCGGCCGAATAGTCGAGGAAATCATCCCCCACGCGGATGAGCGGCAGCGTATTCATCTCCGAATGCGCGGCCAACACCTCGATCGAACCGTCCTCCTGCCAGCCCTCGTGGTATTCAACATGGTACTGCAGATCGTGCTCCTGGTAGTCATACCCCATGCGCTGCAGCTTGTCCTTCGCCGCCGTGCACCGTCCGCATCCGTCCTTGCTGTACACGTGAACAACCATGATTCGCCTTCCTCCGCCCAACAGCCCCATACCCCAAATCGACAGTACCCGTTACCGCCGCAACATGTTACTTCCCCCGTTGCGGCAACGGGTAACCAGTTTCTCGTTCGAGAAGTTTGTTCGCGAGCCCTGTGTCAGGATTCTGTACTTGTAGCGCTTGTTGTTGGCCAGCGCTTGGCTTGTTCAACGGGAATCATATGGTCCGGGCGGAAGCAGTCAAGGGGAAATTCGCCCGTTTTCGTGCCCAGATATGGCAGAGTTTCGCAATGACAACCCCATATGTGGGATGTTCTCGGGATTTCCCCATTCCGAAATCGCCTGTAAGCGCCCCGTTAGCGCCGGCTTAGATTCAACTTCGTTCGGATCTTGGCGGGATGCGGTTTCCGGCAGCGGGGGAGAAACTTTTTTTGCGTGGCGGACAGCCGTCGAGGGAACCAGTTTCGGGGCCAATACGGTTCAGCGAAGCGGTGGCACGGCCATCTTGGCCGTGAATCATGGGCGGGAAGCCCATGCCACGGCGCACCGGCAGTCTGAACGGAACCGTATTGTTCAGAGCGCCAGCCAGTAGGCCAGTCCGAAGAGGGCGGCGGCGGCGATGACGGCAATGGCGCCTTTCAGCAGCATCCCCATGCCGGACAGGTCTTCGGTATCCTTTCCGGGCACGGTGAAGCCGTTGCCGCACTTGCACCGCCCCTCCTTGCCGGCCTGCTTGTCGGGGAGCATGTAGGTCTTGCCGCACTTGCAGGTAAACGGGATCGGCATCGCACACCCTCCTTGCCCTGCGGACCGCGCCGCGAGCCCTTTGCCCGGGCGCACCGAGCAAAGCCGTGTCGGTGGCGCACGGGGTCGTTGTCGATTCGGTGGGGCCGGACGCCGGGCAAGGGTGTGGTGCGCGATGGAGAACTGCGCCCGTTCCTGCAAGGCTCCGTTGGTGTGGGGTGTCCTGCTGCCTGCCTTCTGTCTTTTCAATATACAGGGTTGCGGGGAAAAAGCAAGTCGAGGAGCACAAAGAGGTTGCGAATCCGGCCCGCGGTACGGCGAAGAGGCCCCCGCCGTTTGACGCTTGCCTTTGGCGTGCGGAGCGGGTACGGTACCGGGGGGTGGGGGGGCCGACCGGTGCCGGTTGCCTCCCCTTTGCAATGGGGTGCGGAGTTCAGGAAGGCGGACACGGATGCGTCGCTGGTATCCCTATCGCTGGATCCGGGTGCAGGGGTGGGCCTTTCTGCGCCGGTTTCTGCGACTGCGCGCCACCCCGCATGCCATCGCCCTCGGCGCAGCCATCGGCGTCTTCATCGCCATGACGCCGACGGTGGGCCTCCAGATGGTCATCGCCTTCGTGCTGGCCACCATCCTGGGCGGCAACCGCCTCGCGGCCGTGCTGCCGGCGTGGATCACCAACCCGGTCACCATCATCCCCATCTACACGTTCAATTACTGGCTCGGTACGCGGTTGGTCGGTGGACCGGGGGTGGAGGATTTCCGCCAGGATTTCAGCGGGATCGCCCTTGCGTACGGGGAGGGTGGTTTCGGCGATGCCACCGGCCTGGTCTTCGATCTCGGTGCGGACGTGCTTCTGCCGCTCTGGATCGGTTCGGTGCTGGTGGGGCTCGTCGGGGCGCTGGCGGCGTATCCGCTCATGCGCCGGGCGGTGATCCGCTTTCACGACCACCGTGTGCGCAAGCGTGCCGCACGCCAGACCCGGGTGGACACCCGCCTGCGCGATGGTGCCGAAGCCGCCCGCACCGAAGAAGCCGCGCCCGACGATGCGTCCGCTTCGGAACGCGCGTCCGCCCCCGGGCACGCGTCCAGCCCTGCGGAAGAACGTACCGAAGCCGCCCCCCCGCCTGTCGCCGCGCACGTTTCCGTTCCCGCGGATCGCCATCGCTGACCGCGAAACCGGGGGCGGCTTTGAAGCCGGAGACGGTCCGGCCGGCCGAACGCGTCCCCGTTTCCGTTTGTGGGCCGGACCGCTTCCTATGGCTGCTGCGGAGCCGGGCTGTTGGCGGCGGCCTCGGTGGCCTGAACCAGTGGGTCGAACCCCGGCAGGGCCCGCACGGGGGCGAGTTCGGGGTCGGCCTTCATGTGTGCAACGTCGCGAAAGCCCATCTTCGCCGCGTGCCCCAGGAGGGCGAGCGCCTGTTCGGCCCGTCCTGTCTGGGCGTAGGCGCAGGCGAGGTTGTAGGCCTGCGTCGCGTCGCGGGGGGTGAGGCTGAGATACACCTCCAGGTGGGCCGCCGCCGGGGCGTATTGCTTCTTCTGCAGCGCCACCAGGCCGGCCTGCAGCATCTGGCGGGCCACGCTTCCCAGCAGTCCCTGCGCCTGCGCTGCGAAGGGACCCTTGTTCACCACCTCTTCGACCAGGGTCTTCAGCGCTTCGCGGAAGGCTTCGTTCTTGCCCGTGGGATTGAAGCGCTGCAGCTTGCCGGCCGCCTGCTGAAAGGCCTTCCGGCCGTTGCGGAAGGCCTGGATTTCGGGCGTCCTGGCCAGGGCCTCGGCGCGCGCCTTCGCCGTGGCGCCGGCGGGCGTCTCCGGAAACGTCTCCGCGGTCTGCCGCAGCTTCTGCAGGGCGGGGAAGGGCTTGTCGGCCGCGAGCAGCGCCTCGGCGCCGCGGAGGCGCTTTTCCGCCCAGGCGGCCTTCTCCGCGGCTTCCACCGTCACCCAGTCCCGGTCCGCGGCGTCGAGCTGGAAGAATTCGATCCCTTCCCGTCCGAGGGCGGCGGGGGGCCATCCGTGCGGCCCGTCGAAGATCTCGATCCAGTGGCGGATCTTGCGCCGTTCCAGGTCGCCGTCGGCGCGGAGCAGCTCGAACAGGTTGAAGTCGGCGTCCCCGGCCGCCCCGTAGACGCAGACGGGGCTCCCCTGCGGCAGCCGCTCGTTTCCCGCGTAGTAGGCGCCCGTGGCCAGCACGCCGGCGAAGCGATCCTGGTGGCGGATCGCCATGGCGAGCGCTATGCGCGCCCCGCCCGAAAAGCCGGTCGCATAGGCCCGTTTCGGGTGGATGGCGTAGCGCGCGTTCGCTTCCGCCCAGAGCGCGTCCATCGCCTGCAGGATCGGGCCGGAGGGGCTGTTCTTCGCGTTGTTGGAGCCGATCACGATGTACCCGTGCGCCTCGGCCGCGTCCTGCAGGAAGCGGACGGGATCGGTGCCGCGCCCGGCCGGTGAAAAGCCGAAGACGACCGGCCAGGTCTGTTCGTCGGTGTAGCCGCTCGGCAGATAGAGCGCGTAGGTCTGCGACGGGGCGGCGGTGCAGGCAACCTCCGCAATCACCTTGCCCCGTTCCGGCGTCTGGCCCGCCGGGGCAGCCGTGGCGGCAAGCAGGAACGTCGCGAAAATGCTGCTGGCAATGGTCCGCATGCGCACGGGTTACTCCTTTGTGCAGGATTCCGTCTTCAACTGGAAATAATGGCTTCGGCTTGAGGCGGTCGGGCACACCTTTTCGATCCAGTCCTCGTCGCACAGCGTCTGCAGGTCGCGGGTGGCGGTGTTCGGGCTGATGTCCAGGAGTTCAATCACTTCCGCGCGGGTCAGCACCCCGTGCGTCTGAAAGAGCGCACGCAGCCGCTGCCGCCGGCGAAGCGGGCTCCGGCTGGAGGCCAGGGCCGGAAGGCGGCTGGGCGGCGACGCGGCCGGTTCCGGCGCGTCGCCCGGTTCGGCCGACGCGGCGGGCGGCGTCGCGGGTGCTGCCGGGGGCGGTGCGGCCGGTTCGCCGGGCCCCGACAGTCCGCGCATCGCGCCGTTCAGATCCGCGGCGTTGTAGCTTGTCTTGTCGCTGTTCAGCAGGCGCATGCGCTCCAGCGTGTTGCGGAGTTCGCGGACGTTTCCCGGCCAGTCGTGGCGCATGAGCGCTTCCACCAGGTCGGCGCCGAGCGCGATGTCGGCGTCGTCCGCGCGGCCGTCGGAGAGAAAGTGGCGCGCCAGCGGCGGAATGTCGGACGGGCGCTCCCGCAGCGGGGGGATGCGCACCTCCAGGCGCCGCAGGCGGAACATCAGGTCTCGCCGGAACGTTCCGGCCTCCACCAGGGCGTCGAGGTCGGCGTTGGTCGCCGCCACCACGCGGCAGGCCGTCGTCTTCACCTCGTTGCCGCCGACGGGGCGGTACTCGCCGGACTCCAGCACGCGCAGGAGCGCCACCTGCAGCGGGGCCGAAATCTCGCCGATCTCGTCGAGGAAGATGGTCCCGTCCCCGGCCGCCTCCAGGAGGCCGCTCCGCTTGCGGTCGGCGCCGGAAAACGCGCCGCGCTCGTGGCCGAACAGCTCGGACATGAGCAGCGACTCCGCGATCGCACCGCAGTTGAGCGCCACAAAAGGACGGTTCGCCCGGGGCGAACAGTCGTGGGGGAGGCGTGCGACCAGCTCCGTGCCGGCGCCGGTTTCCCCCGTCACCAGGACGGGCACCTCCAGCGGGGCGAAGCGGCGCACCGTCTCGCGGACAAAGAGAAGCGCCGGGCTCTCGCCCACCAGCGGCGAGGCGTCGGCCCCCTCGGCGGTGGCGTCGTCGCCGGTGGCCCCGTCGTCCCCGTCCGGAGCGGTTGCGGCCGCACTGTCGGGG
>CAZKKD010000128.1:0-9578 GCA_964553265.1 uncultured Planctomycetales bacterium
CGACGCGCTCGCGGCCGGGGCCGACGGGCTCCGCGGCCTGCGCGTGGGCGTCCCGAAGGAGTACTTCGCCGAAGGGATCGAGCCGGCGGTCGAGTCCGCCGTCCGGGCCGCGGTGGACGCCGCCGCCGCCGCGGGCGCGGAGGTGCGCGAGGTGAGCCTGCCGCACACGAAGTACGCGGTGCCGGTCTACTACATCATCGCCACCGCCGAGGCGAGCAGCAACCTGGCCCGGTACGACGGGGCGCACTACGGCCACCGCACCGACGCCGCCGAGGACATCGTTTCGCTCTACAGCCGCTCGCGGGCGGAGGGCTTCGGCGACGAGGTGAAGCGGCGGGTGATGCTGGGGACCTATGTCCTCTCGGCGGGGTATTACGACGCGTACTACCTGCGCGGGCTGAAGGTGCGCACGCTCATGGCCGAGGAGCTGGAGCGCGTCTTCGGCGAGGTGGATGTCCTCTTCGCGCCGACGAGCCCGACGGTGGCGTTCCCGCTGGGCGCGCGCGTGGACGATCCGCTGAGCATGTACCTCTCCGACATCTTCACCAGCAGCGCCAACCTGGCCGGCATCCCGGCGGTCAGCCTCCCGTGCGGGCCGGCCGACGCGCTGCCGGTGGGCCTGCAGGTGATGGGCAGGCGCTTCGACGACGCGCGCGTCCTGGCCGCCGCCCACGCGATGGAGACCGTCCTCGACACCGCCGCCCGCCGCGCCCCGCTGGCGGACTGAACCGCACCACGCCGTTCCTCCCATCAGCCGCCCCCCGCCGGGCCGACGGGCCGCCCGCACGGGCCAGGCCCGGAGCCGGGGCGGATCCGGACGTGCTGCCCCCACCATAGCCCGGGACCAGACGCGACGGAAGCTGTGCGAGCCCGGAATCACAAAAACGGGTCAGCGATGTTTCACGTGAAACATTGTCGTGAAGCGGTGGGCGCCTGCATGCGCCGAAGCCCTGGCGGATCCAGCCAGAAAAGGCGTAAGCGGTTGACAGTATGCGGGTTGGACATCAACCGTTTGCCGGAACCCATTGGCGCAGTGGGGCAGATGCGCCTTAACCGTCATTATTAGAGCGAGTTAGGGCCTATATTCGGGGTGCGCCAGCTTTCGGGGATCTCGTTGACGAATGTGTCCGGCGGACGTTCAGGCTAACTCAGTTTTCGTTGTGCGAATACACCAGCGGCCGGCAGAAGATATGCCACTCCGCTATTCCGCTCACGACTCCGCCGCCACGATGGGGAATCTATCGTGGCGCCCAGCCATCAGGCAGCCATTTCCTGCAAAGCTTTGAGGAAAACACGAAAACTACAAGACCGGTTAAAAGTGGGGTTCCATTTGTTGGCCACCGCTCTGGCGGCCTCGATTTTTCGCAAACCGTTCTGGAAGTACCCGGCACGCTTCATTACTCTTTCGAATGCTTCCCATGTCCCACCTGCAATCGCATCGGGATCGCGATAGCTTGCTTGGTTTGGTATCGTAGTGGGCACCCTCGGATAGGCGGCTTTGACGGCATCCCAGTCGCCAAAGTACCACGCTTCCAATTCCTCAATAGCCAACCGGTTCACGACTTGGTAAGACTGTTTGCCTGCATTGCTTCGCGTCCTGAGCTTGGCATCGGCTGCCATCTTTTCCAGTCGTGATTTCAGCTCTTGGCAATCGTCGTCATCACGATCCACAATAACTGCAATCCGCCAGTCGATAGGCAGCCACGACGAATATCCGCGTAACCGATCAGGCAGTCGCGTCAATAAATCATCTTTGCATTGGTAGGGATATACCTCAAAGCTTACGTCGCCCAATATCTTGGGCAAGAGCACGCGGAGCGCGGCCTCCATTGAAGGCTCCTCTACCAATACTTCTACATGCGAGACCGTCATCATTTGCGCCCTTTCTTCCTGGGCGCTCCGGAATTGACCAAGGGATCTCCCATGCCGAGATGACCTTCCAGCCAGAGGTGTCCCATCGACGCTCCGGCTTCCACGAATTCAGGGATGCCCTGGATGTCGGCTGCTCTTTGTACCTGGCTGTATCCGCTTTCGTCGCGGTAAATGACCCGAATTTCTTCAGGCTTCACTCCGTTAAGGAAAAACGGGGAATGCGTTGTTACCAGTAGTTGCGAGCGTTCCGACGCCGCGCGGCACTCCTCAGCCAACTCCGGCAACAATCGCGGGTGAAGAAAGTTCTCCGGCTCTTCAATGCCGATAAATTGTGGAGGCTCCGGATCCATCAGAACCACGAGATATGACAACATCTTCAGTGTGCCGTCCGAGACATAGCGGGACATGACCGGACGGTCAAAGGGGGCGTCCTTGATCTGCAACAACAATCGCCCGTCCTGCATGGGCTCTGCTTCGACTTTTTCCAAACGGGGAACGCGCTGACGTAGCGCTTCGAAGATTTTTTCCAGCCGATCCTCGTGCTGTTCCTTGAGGTATTGAATCACATTGGGCAGGTTTTCACCGGTTTTGCTCAGTCGCTCCTGCGGCCCCGCCTCTGGCTGTCCACGCGTGTCTTCGATGCTGAGGTAGGAGACATACCAACCAGTGATGAATTCACGCAGGGCAGCCACGCGGGGATGCTCGGCGAACTGTCCGAGAGTGTTCACGGCGATCAAGTCGGGTGAGCGAAGCGGCGTATCGACTCGTTGATCCTGCTCGTCTGGCATCTCACCACTGACGGCCCGTCCCTTTCCCTCGCGGTATTCAAGAAACCGGAAAGGCTGGCCGTGTTTCCCCCGTCGCCATTGCAACCATTCTTCGGCTACAAT
The DNA here is from genome assembly GCA_964553265.1 of uncultured Planctomycetales bacterium. Taxonomy (GTDB): domain Bacteria; phylum Planctomycetota; class SZUA-567; order SZUA-567; family JAFGNG01; genus CAZKKD01. Next base: position 2,763 of record CAZKKD010000128.1, read on the forward strand.
GGGCCCCTTGTTCCCTTCATCGATAGAAATGTGATATGTAATCAGCGGGGTCTTGGGTTGCTCGCGATACTTGATCTCAATGACAAGCGGCCCATCTTGACCGCGCGTCCTTAACTCCTTGGCGCGTCCTCGGCGATCCCACGCATGGCGAAGCCCGTATTGAAAACACTCGGATAGGAAATTAAACACATCAAAAACTGTTGATTTGCCGCTTCCGTTCGGACCGAGCAAAACCATAAAGGGCGTAATGCTCTTGAATTCAACATCTTGTAGAGCGCGGTAATTTTCCACGCGCAAGTATTCGACGCGAGGAGGAGGCTTGAAGCCGGGTTTCACAGTAGAACAAATCACATCTCGATCCATGACTCGATCCTCTCGCTTAAGAGTGTTTGGTTTGTCTTGCACTTTTCCAAAAACAAGAGCTTGAAGCTTTACGGAAGTTCCGGGGTACAGAAGACCTAACTCATCAGTTGGTCCGTTTTTGACCGGATGCGTTGATGATTAAGTATACCACTGGAGCCCTGGAGAACGATCTCGCGGCGGACGGCGCGGAGGTAGAGTTCCATGGCCTCGCGGATGTGGGCGAGGGCTTCTTCGCGGGTGTCGCCCTGGCTGATGCAGCCGGGCAGGAAGGGGCACTCGGCGGTAACGGTCCCGTCTTCGTTGGGTTCCAGAACCACGGGCATCGTCATGGGCGGCTCCTTTTGTGTTTGCGTCTTCAGCCTAACACTACAGCGTCACTTCTGTTCAACAGCATAGACACAGATGCCACAGATAAACTCAGAACCAGACAGATGGCAGAGTTTGCGTGCCGATATTGTCAACTCCGCCCTCGTTGTGATGCTGCTTTTCCTGCGATGCCCATCCGTGTATATCTGTGTGTATCTGTGTCCTGTGGTTTCGGGCCCTTGCCAATCGAAAAGGGACGCTGCCGAACTAAGCGTACCCGACGGGGGGGCGGGGGGCAAGCGGCGTCTTGGGCCGGGTCACTTCTTGTGTTTGTCGACGCCTTCGGGGAGGAGGAGGTAGCGCAGGAGCGCTTCGTAGGCTTCGGGGCACTTGAAGAAGAGCTTCTTGCCGCCGTCGAGTGCGCTCTGCAGGTGGAGCGCGTAGTGGCGGCGGAAGTTCTGCCGGTCGTTTTCCTCGCTGTAGATGGCCGATTTCTCGCGCGTTTCCCGCTGCTTGCGGCGGTACTCCCACCGGACGTTGGCGTAGGCGGCGACGAGGGTGTCGCTGGTGAGAAGGTCGACCCCGGCGCTCGCCTTGCTGGTGTCCCAGCGGAAGTCGGCCAGCACGTTCGGGAGGATGCGCTCGAGGAGCCCCGGCCGCGGCATGTACAGCGGCAGCACCAGGCGGCCGATCTCGTTGCCGGCCCGCGGGTTCCACGCGTAGCCGAGAAAGCCGCACGCCGGCGCGAGCAGGAAGACCGGGCAGTAGCGCATGTAGATGCGGTGCGCCACCTTCTTCACGGGGGTGAGCTGCTCCTGGAAGATGACCGGGTCGCGGCGCTCGACGTCGGCGATGGCGTCGAGGATGGTGGCGCGATCGTTTACCGCGTTGGCGCCGGGCTTGAAGTGGTCCCGCAGCGAGAAGGGCGGGAAGGGATCCTGCAGCTTGGCGGTGAGGCGGGCGATGCGGTGGATGGCGCGCGCCTCGCGCCGGGCAAGCTCGTCGGCGGAGAAGGTGTACTCGACGGTGTCGGCCTTCGCCTCGGCCTCCTCACGCGTCTCGACGTGCTTGGGGATGTAGGTGTCGTGGATGCGCTGGATGGCGCGCTGGAAGCGGCCGGCCTCCACCTTGCAGTGCTGGATCTCCTGCCCGACGGCGCTCAGCTTGGCCTTGTAGTCCTTCACGCCGCGGGAGAGGTTGTCGCGTTCGGCCTCCTTCTTCGCCTGCTCCTCGCGTGCCTGCTGGACCTGCGTCTCCAGGCGTGCGGCGGTCTGGTGGAGGGCGGTCTCCTTGAAGCGCGTGCCGATGCGCCGGCGCAGCAGCCGGTCGGCGTGCCAGCGCGGCGTGTGCCGGGCGTTCAGCTCCAGGTCCTCGTCGATGGCCGGGGTGATCTCTTCGCGCGCGACGCAGGCGATGTACTCGTCGGCGTAGAGGACCCGACCGGCGTCCATGCCGGCGTCGACCTCCTCCACCACGTCGTCGACGAAGCCTTCGAGGGACTCGGCCGTCTCCGCCGGAAGCAGCCAGGGGGCGGTGCTGATGGCGCCGAAGCGGAAAAAGAGCCGCAGGCGCCGGCGGGCGTCGGGGTCCAGGTCGTCGCGCAACAAGAGCGGCGCCGCCGCTTCGTAACAGTGCCAGAAGGCCTTGACCATGCCGGGCTCGACGGCGCGGCGCTCGCGGTTGAGGTAGTCGATGTATTTGCCGAGATCCTCCAGCGATCCCGCCAGGCGGTCGCGCTCCTCCTCCTCGTCGGCGCTGCCGCGGCGGAGGCGGTTGAGGAGGCCCTTGTTCTTCTGGTCGAGGCCGGTGAGATTCATCTGCAGCACCTTGCGGCGGGCATTCTTTTCGGCGAGGGTGGCCTCGACGGCGGTGGCGTAGGCGGCCCAGCCGAAGATGGCGTCGGCCGGGATGTCGTGCGTGCGGAAGAGGGCGAGGAGGGGCTCGTCCGGCATGGCGTCGAGACCGGCCTGGACGACGGCGGACTGGAGTGCGTCGCGCTGGATGCAGAGCTTCCACTGCCGGAAGGCGAAGCGGTAGGCCTCGGCGATGCGCGGGTGGATGGGGTCGGCGTCGCCCTCCTTCACCTTCTCCGAGATGGAGGTGAGGGTCTTGACGAGGCGCTCGAGCTGGGCCCGCGCGGCGTCGCCGGGGGGGAGGCGCAGGAGCTCCCGGCGCTGGCGCTGGAGCTCGCTCTTCGCGGTATCGGGCAGATCCGGATCGGCAAGCGGGGCTTCGCGTTCGGCGTCGAGCTGGTCGAGCTGAAGATAAATGGCCATCCGCGCCTTGAGGACGTCCTGGAGTTTTTCGCCGATGGTGAAGGCCTGCAGCGCCGCCTCGGAGGTGGCGGCGGGGGCGTGCTCGCCCTCCTCGGCGTCGGGATCGTACTCGCCGACAGCGAGATCGACGTCCGACGCGGGAGCGGCCGCCTGGGCGTCATCGAATTCGTCCTCTTCGGGGAGGACGTCGTCGGGGGTATCGTTGGGTACCGACAAGGCCTGCCCGCCTTCCCAGAACCGGGGCAATCAAGCAAAACAGGGATCGCCCTGTACTATAGCACACGAAGATCCAAAATCAAATGCGCATGCAGGATTTCCCGGGGCTATTCCGTTCTTGCGATTCCGTTCTGAATTCGGTGGCGCGCTTGCGGCAAAAGGTTCCCCCTCCCCCTGGGAGAGGGTCAGGGTGAGGGAAATGTTCGCAGTCCGGGGCCCTCACCCCAGCCCTCTCCCAGGGGGAGAGGGAGAACGGAATGGCCCTGCCGGATTTCCCGGGACGCGGGCGCGTTCACAGGCTGCCTGCAGGCAGCCTAGCGCTGCCATGTCCCATCCCGGAGCGCGGCGTCCAGATCGATGGCGTCGCGGAAGATCTGTGTTTCAAAGGTGTTGCGATCCGGATCGACATCCACGGCGATGAAGTCGCAGCGGACGGGTTTGCCGCCGAGGCGGCGGCTTTCGACGTACGCGCGCGCCGCCCGCGCCAGCCGGCGGACCTTGCCGGCGGTGAGGCTCTCGGCCGCGCTGCCGAACGCGCTCGGCCGGCGGCACTTCACTTCGGCGAGGACGGTGGTCCTGCCGTCGCGGGCGACGATGTCGATCTCGCCGTTGCCGATGGCGACGTTCCGCTCCAGAATACGGCAGCCGGCGGCCTCGAGCGCACGGACGGCGGCGTCCTCTCCCGCTTTGCCCAGATCCAGATGCTTGGCCATACCCAAAGTGTGAATGCGCATGAGGTTGCTGTCAAGACAGTGCGGCGGGGTTCCAGGCGCCTTTTTTCCGTTGCGCGCCAGCGGGGTCGGCCTACCATGGCGGGGTCCGCAGGGGAGAGGATGCATGCGCGAGCGGATTGGCCGGTTCATGAGCCACCCCGTTACCGAGAGCGTGGTGGGGGTGCTGATCGTGGCAAGCGTGGGCCTGGTGGTCTGCGAGGCCACGGCCGAGGATCCGCTTGCGGCGAGCCGCTACGCGCTGGCGAGCGACCTCATTACGCTGGTCTTCTGCATCGAACTGACGCTGCGCTGGATCGGTGCGCGGACGACGCGGGCCTTCTTCCGGCAGTACTGGATCGATGTGCTGGCGCTCGCCCCGGTGGTGCGGCCGCTGCGCATCCTGCGGCTCTTGCGGCTGTTGCGGCTGGTGCGGCTGGGGGTGCTGCTGACGCGCCGGATGCGCAAGGTGGTCGCGGCGCTGCACGAGGGGGTGGCGGAGAATCTGCTGGTCTTCGTGGTGCTGGGGCTGGTCTTCCTCCTCGGCGCGGTGGGGATGACGGTGGTGGAGAGCCGGACCAACCCGGCGTTCGACACCTTCGGCGAGGCGGCGTGGTGGAGCCTCTTCACGCTGATGGCGGGCGAGCCCATCCCCGGCGACGCGGTGGCGCGGACGACCGCCGGGCGGGTGATTGCGGGGCTGGTGATGCTGGGCGGTTTTACCGTCTTCGCCATGTTCACGGGCGTGGTCTCGGCGGTGATGGTGGCGCGGCTCAAGGGACGGATGGAGGCGAAGGCGATGGAGCTGGACGAACTGAACGACCACTACGTCATCTGCGGCTGGAACCGCTCGGTGCCGGTCATCGTCCGCGAACTCCAGGCCGATCCGCAGACCGCGCGGACGGCGATTGTCCTGGTGGCGGAACTGGACGAGGAGCCGGACTTCCCGGCCGGGGTGGCGCGGGAGCTGGTCTTCCTGGTCCGGGGGGACTTCACCAGCACCGAGGTGCTGCGCCGCGCAGGCGTGGAGCGCGCGGGGGCGGCGATCCTGGTGGCCGACAAGAGCCGCGAACGCATCGACCAGGACCGCGACGCGCGCACCATCCTCGCCGCGCTCACCATCGAGAAGATCAACCCCGGCATCTTTACCTCGGCGGAGCTCCTCAGCCGGGACAACGAGGGGCACCTGCGGATGGCGGGGGTGGAGGACATCGTGGTCGGGGACGAGTACATGGGCAACATCATCGCCCACGGCGCGCGGACCTACGGTCTCGTGAGCGTGCTCGACGAGCTTCTGACCAGCACCCGGGGCAACGAATTCTACAAGGTGCCGGTGCCCGCGGACCTGGTCGGCAAGACGGTGCTGGAAGCGACCGCCCACCTGAAGGAACAGCACGGAAGCGTGCTGGTGGCGGTCGAAACGCCGGAAGGCGGACGACGGGCGACGCGGCGGATCAATCCCGCCCCGGGCGCGGTGCTGCAGAAGGAAGAATCGCTGCTCCTCATCGCCCCGGACGCTCCGGACGCCGGGAAGACCTGAACCCCGGGAAGCGAGGGGCGGGCCGGCCGGCGCCGACAGAGGGGAAGAGAAGGGCGTTCCGCGGTGCGCGGCAACGGACCGGACCGAAAGCGGCCCCGGCTGTCGGGCGTTCGCAACGGCAGAAATGACAGCGGGTTATGAAATGGCCTCCCCCGTGCGGTCGGCAGTGGCGCGGCCGCTTTGTGAAAACGGCGTTTGACAGGCCGGACGGGATGGAGAATAGTTCTCCCCGCAGGTTGACAGGGCAGGGGGCGCAGCGTATACTCACCGACTTTTGCCGCCGGAGAGGCTCTCTGGGGGCCGGCGGCGTCGCGGACTCTGCGCTGGGGAGGCTCTGTCCATTGGCGGGGTTCACCGAGGAGTCGATCCAGCGGGTGCGGGACGCTCTCGACATCGTCCAGGTGGCGGAGGTCTACCTGACGCTGAAACGGTCGGGGTCGGCGTACAAGGCGCTCTGCCCCTTTCACAACGAGAAGACGCCGTCATTCCAGGTCAATCCCGAACTGGACATCTTCAAGTGTTTCGGCTGCGGCGAAGGCGGGGACATCTTCCGCTTCGTCATGAAGATCGAGGGCGTGACGTTTCCCGAAGCGGTGGAGATGCTGGCCGAGCGCGCGGGCGTGACGCTGGAGCGCACCGGCGGCGGCCGCGAGGACCGCGGCGCCGGCGAGCGCAAGACCCGGATCTTCTGGGTCACCTCGAAGGCGATGGCGTGGTTCGAGGACCGCCTCGCCGACGAGCGGGAGGGCCGCGACGCGCGGGAGTACCTGCTGGACCGCGGGTTCTCGATGGAGACGATCCGGGCCTGGCGGCTCGGCTGGGCGCCGGACCGCTACGGCGCGCTGCAGGAGCACCTGGTCCGCGAGAGCGGCGGCAAGCGCGAAGCGGTCGTGGAGCATGCGCTCGAAGCGGGCCTCCTGCGCGAGAGCCAGGACGGTGACGTCTACGAGTTCGCCGGGGTCCGCGGACGGGTGATCTTCCCGATCCTGGACCTGCAGCAGCGCGCCATCGGGTTCGGCGGCCGGCTGCTGAAGGAGGACCCGGAGAAGAAGGTCGGCAAGTACATCAACTCCCCGCAGACGCGGCTCTTCGACAAGAGCCGGGTGCTCTTCGGGTTGAACGCGGCGGCGAAGGAGATCCGGCTGACCGGCGCCGCCATCGTGGTGGAGGGCTACACCGACGTCATCATGTGCCACCAGCACGGGATCCGGAACGTGGTGGCGACGCTCGGCACGGCGCTGACGCCCGAGCATGTGCGGCTGCTGCGGCGCTTTGCCGACAGCGTCATCGCGCGGTTCGACGCGGACGAGGCGGGGGCGAACGCGCCGGACAAGCCAACCCGCACCTTCCTGGAGGCGGACGTGCCGCCGCGGGTCACCCGGGCGCAGGAGACCAAGGAAGGCGG
>CAZKKD010000129.1:0-9105 GCA_964553265.1 uncultured Planctomycetales bacterium
ATGCGAATCCTCTTCCTCCCCGAGAACTTCCCCCCCGAGCGGAACGCCGCGGCGAGCCGCGTCTACGAGCGCGCCGTCCACTGGGTCCGCTGGGGGCACGAGGTGACGGTCGTCACCTGCGCGCCGAACTTTCCCGAAGGCCGCGTCTTCGACGGCTACGCCAACCGCTGGCGGGCGGTCGAGACCGTGGACGGCATCCGCGTCGTCCGCGTCTGGACCTACGTGGCGGCCAACGCGGGGACGTTCCGCCGGACGCTGGACTTCGTCACCTTCCTCGGCACCGGGACGCTCCACAGCCTTTTCGAAGCACGTTCCGACGTGGTCGTCGCCACCTCGCCGCAGTTCTTCAGCGCGGTGGCGGGCTGGCTGACCGGGGGGCTGCGGCGGACGCCGTTCGTCTTCGAACTGAGCGACCTCTGGCCGGCCAGCATCGCGGCCGTCGGCGCGATGCGGGAGAACGCCTTTCTTCGCGCCATGGAACGGCTGGAGCTCCACCTCTACCGCCGCGCCGCCGCGGTGGCGGCCTTAACCGACGCGTTCAAGGAGGACCTGGTGCGCCGCGGCATCGCCCCGGGGAAGATCGCGGTCGTGCGCAACGGCGTCGACCTGGAGCGCTATGCCCCGCGCGAACCCGACGGCGGCCTCCTCCGGGATCACGGGCTGGACGGGAAATTCGTCGTCGGGTACCTCGGCACCCTCGGGATGGCGCACGGCCTGGAGAACGTGCTCGACGCGGCCGAACGCCTGCGCGAGGACGACCGCATCCGTTTTCTCCTGGTCGGCCCCGGCGCGGAACGGGATCGCCTGATGGCCGAGCGCGACCGCCGCGGCCTGGGGAACGTCCTCTTCCTCCCCGCGCAGCCGAAGGAACGCATGCCGGACTACTGGGCGCTCTGCGACGTGGCGCTCGTCCACCTGCGGGACACCGAGGTCTTCCGCTCGGTCCTGCCGTCGAAGCTGTTCGAGGCGATGGGGATGGGCCTGCCGATCCTCCTGGCCGCGCCCGAAGGCGAGGCGACGCGCCTCCTGGCCCGTCGCGAGGCCGGCGTGGCCGTGCCGCCGGAAGCCCCGGCCGCGCTGGCCGAGGCGGTCGTCCGCCTCCGCGAGGACGACGCCCTCCGGACGCGCCTCGCCCATGCCAGCCGCGCCGCCGCCCCCCTCCACAGCCGGGAACACCAGGCGCGGCAGTTCCTGGCCGTCCTCCAGGCCGCCGCCGACGGCGACGGGGCGCGGGCGGCCGAGGCGGTGCAGCCATGACGACCGCCGCCGTGACCGGGGCCGCCGGGTTTGTCGGCCGCCACCTGGTCGACGCGCTCCTCGCCGACGGGACCACCATGGTCCGGGCGCTCGTGCGGACCGCCGAACAGGCCGAGTCGCTCCGCGCCGCGGTGGCCGCATGCCGCCCCGACGCGCAGGCGCGCCTGGAGCCCCGCATCGCCGGGGACCTGGTTGACGCGCCCGACCTGGCCGCGCACCTCGACGGGGCAGACGCGGTCTATCACCTCGCCGCCCGGGTACATGTCCTCCGCGAGACCGCCGCCGACCCCGACGCCGCGTTCCTCCGCGCCAACCGCGACGCGACCGAGCGCCTGGCCCGCGCCGCCGCTGCCGCCGGGGTGCGCCGCTTCATCACCACGAGCACGGTGAAGGTCCACGGCGAAGCGAGCGGCGGGACGCCCCTCACCGAAGCCGATCCGCCCGCCCCCGCCGACGCCTATGCCCGCAGCAAGCTGGCGGCCGAGGCGGTGCTTTGCACCCTCGCCGACGCGTGCGCGCTCGAGACCGTCATCGTCCGGCCGCCGCTGGTGTACGGGCCGGGGGTGGGGGGCAACTTCGCGGCGCTCCTGCGGTGGGTGGCGCGGGGCGTGCCGTTGCCGCTCGGGAGCGTGCGCAACCGCCGGAGCCTGCTGGGCGTCTCGAACCTGGCGGACCTGCTCGTCCGCTGCGCCACCCACCCCGCCGCCGCGAACGAGGTGTTCCTCGCCGCCGACGGGGACGACGTGAGCACGCCGGAGCTGCTCCGCCGGGCCGGCGCGGCGCTGGGGCGTCCGGCGCGGCTCTGGCCCTGCCCGCCCGGACTGCTCCGCCTCGCGGCCACCTGCGCGGGCCGGCGGGCGGCGGTCGACCGGCTCCTCGGGGACTACCGCATCTCGCCGGGGAAAGCGGCCGACCGCCTCGGCTGGACCCCGCCGGTGTCGATGGAGCGGGAGCTCGAACGCACGGCGGCGTGGTTCCGGTCCGCCTCCTGACCGGGCGGCCTCCCGCCCACACCACCACCAGGCAGCGTCCGCAATCCCGCGTTCGAAACGAAAGGGCGCCAGCGCACCTCGTCCGGCTTCGCGAGGCCGGACGCGATCACGGATGCGGCGCGGGTGCGGGGTCGGACGCGATGGCGTCGGCGAGGGCGTCGGCGGCGATGCGCACGCCGAGCGGGGTCCAGTGCGTGTCGTCGGTGTGGTAGAGGCGCTCGTCCCCCGAGGCGCGATGGGCCCGGTAGCGCGACTCGAGGTCGACCGTCTCCAGCCCCGCCGCGGCCGCCGCCCGGTGCAGCCGCGCCAGGAACGCCGGCGGCGGGCCCGCCTCCAGCCGCTCGTGGTAGATGTTCTCCTTGTTCGGGATCGGGAGGTAGAGAAAACGGATCCCGTCGGCGGCGAAGCGGTCCCGCCAGCGGACGAGGCGCTCGACGAAGCCGGGGATGGCCTCCGGCGGGTAGAGCCGGTTCACCTCCGGTCCGAAGAGGAAGAGGAACTCGCCCCGCTCCCCGCGGACGCCCCGGAGGCGCACCGGCGCGTAGGCCTCGCCAAAGAAGAGCGGCCGACCCACCGACGCGACCGCGTCGCGCACCCGCGCCCGGGCAAAGCGCAGCATCGCGCGCTTGCGCATGTGGTTGATCCGGGTCGCCGCCGGCCAGGTCCACGCCGGGGCCGACGCCTCCGGTTCGGGCGGATCGGGGTCGGGGGCGCGGAGGTACCCGAGGGTCCGCTCGCAATGGGCGAGGACGACGATGCGCGGCGGGTGATCCCGGAAGCGCGCCTCCCGCAGGAGGTGGCGCGGCCAGCGGTCGTGCGCAAGGGGATAGACCGCAAGGCCGGTCCGGGCCGCGAGCCGCTCGGTCAGCATGTCCGCCTGCGTCAGCCCCGTCCCGGCGACGAAGGAGTCGCCGATGACGACCACGTCCCAGTCCTCCCGCGCGGTGTTCTCCCTGCGATAGCCGAAGCGGTCGGTCCGCCAGCGGACCCGCTTCGGGACGGCGGCGGCGGTGTGGCTCGCGAGGTCGCCGGTCTCGACGCGGTCGATGGCGAGATTGGGGTAGAACGGCCCCGGCGGAAAGACGGAGTCCCAGCGGCTGCGCTTGGCCGCCTCCCAGACGCGGAAGGTGAACGCATCCAGCGGCAGCACGCAGCACTCCAGCAGCAGCGCCGCGAGGAACGGCGAGAGGAACGCCAGCCCCCGCAACAGGAAGCGCCAGCCGTCGGCATCGCGGCCACCGACATCCCGACCGCCCGGACCTGCCGCACCCGCGTCCGTCCCGTTCGCGCCGGAGCGGTCAGAACTGGAAGTAGATGAATTGCTTGGCATCGAAGCCCCCCAGGAGGAGAATGGCCAGGAGGAGCGCATACGCCGCGCCCCAGCGCACCCAGACCGGCCGGTCGGCAAGCCAGTGCCGCATCCGTCGGCGGCGCTGGACGAGCTGCACCGCCAGGAGCACCGCCACCGCACCGAAGCCGACCAGGAACGGCACGGACGTATCGAGAATCACGAGCGCGCGCAACCCGCCCGCCGAACAAAGCCGCCCCCAGCCGGACGGCAGGCGCACGAGAAGGCGCCCGGCATCGGTGAGCGTATCCGCCCGGAAGAAGACCCACGCGAAGCAGACCAGCGCAAAGGTGCACGCCACCTGGAATGCGTTGCGAAGGCGGGGAAGACGCACCAGGCCGGTCCGTTCCGCCCAGCGCGCACGCGCGTCCGCGGTCGCAAAAGCGACCACCGAATAGAGCCCGTGCAGGAACCCCCAGACGACGAAGGTCCAGTTCGCCCCGTGCCAGAGCCCGCTCACCACGAAGACGATGAGGACATTCCGGTACCAGTGGGATCGGGAGACGCGGTTGCCGCCGAGCGGGATGTAGAGGTAATCCCGGAACCAGGTGCTGAGGCTCATGTGCCAGCGCGCCCAGAAGTCGCGAATCGACCTGGCGAAGTACGGGCGGCGGAAGTTCTCCATCAGGTCGATCCCGAGCACCTGCGCCGCGCCAATGGCGATGTCGCTGTACCCGGAGAAATCGCCGTAGATCTGGAACGCGAACGCCACCGTCGCCACCGCACAGGCCGGCCCGCCAAAGGCCCCGGGGTCGGCGTAGACCGGATCGACCAGGAGCGCGAGGTTGTCGGCGAGGACCATCTTCTTGAAGTACCCCCAGAGCATGAGCCGCAGGCCGTCCGCCGCGCGGGACGCGCTGAAGGCGATCGGCTTGTCGAACTGCGGCAGGAGCCGCGTGGAGCGCTCGATGGGGCCGGCCACGAGCTGCGGGAAGAAGCTGACATAGAGGGCGAACGCGGAGAGCCGCCGCTCCGGTTCGCGTCGACCCTGGTAGACGTCGATGGTGTAGCTGAGCGTCTGGAAGGTGTAGAAGGAGATGCCGACCGGGAGCAGGATGTCCAGCAGCCGCTCTTCCGGCCAACTCCCCGTCGTCGCCCAGAGCGACCAGGCCGCGAAGAAGTTGAAGTACTTGAAGACGAAGAGAAGCCCGAGATTGCAGGCCAGGCTGAGCACCAGCCATCGGCGCCGGGACGCGTCCCCGTCCGCCGATCCGAGACGCAGCCCGCAGTAGTAATCGACCCCGGTGGAGGCGAGGATCAGCAGGATGTAGACCGGGTTCCAGCACATGTAGAAGACGTAACTGGCCCCCAACAGGAGCCAGCGCCGCCACCCCTGTTCGACGCGGAAGTACAACACCGCGACGACGGCGAAGAAGACAACGAATTCGACGCTGTTGAAGAGCACGGAGCGCTCCTTCCGGCGGTTTCCGCAAACAGGCGCCCCGTGAACGGGTGGTGCGGCCGAATGGAAGCCTACAGGGTACAGTACTTTACAGAAGCACTGGCTCCGAATCAACGTTCTGCATTCTGCTTGCGCCGCTTTGCCGCCTGTCTATAATCGGGGCCGAGGAAATACCGACATCCCGCAGAAACCGGATCCGAAGGCTGGGATTATGCTGTACCGCATCTGGAAAAGTCTGCATGTCCGACGCGCCGTCCTGGTGGCGGCCGACATGGCCATCATCACGGCCGCGTACTTTGCGGCGTACTGGTTGCGACAACTCGGCGACGAGTTTCCAAAATTCATGAAGGTCTACTGGCACACCCTGCCGTGGCTTCTGGGCATCCGTTTTCTGTGCGGGGTCCTGGTCCGGCAGTACACCTGGTCCTTCCGGATGGCCAGCCTGTCGGAAGCCGCCGGCATCTTCAAGGCGGTCGCGGTGGGCTCCATCCTCTTCTTTCTCCGCTGGCGATTCAGCGACATTCCCCTCGGCCCGCCGCGCTCCATCTATGCCATGGAGTTTGCGCTCAGCCTGATGGGGATGCTCTTCATCCGGTTCTGCCCCCGGTACGCCTATCAGCAATTCCTCCGCAGTACCCCCAAGCTCGCCTCCAACGGCGAGACGCGGATGCGGACGATCATCTTCGGCGCCGGCGGGGTGGGCGAACTGATCCTGCGCGACCTCATCCGGACGCGCATCTACCCTTACGACGTGGTGGGCTTTGTCGACGACGACCCCTCCAAGCACGGGACCTCGATGCACGGGTACCGGGTGTTGGGGGCGTCCGAGGATCTGCCGGAATTGATCGAACGCCACCGGGTGGACAAGATCCTGGTCGCCATTCCGGGATTGCCCGCCAAACGCCTGCGGGAAGTGGTGGACACGTGCTCGGAATTCCACATCCGCTTCAAGATTGTCCCGGACTACGCCAACCTGGTCACCAAGGGCGAGGCCGCGCCCATCACGCTGCAGGACATCCGATTGGAGGACCTGCTGGAGCGCGACCCGGTGGACTTCGACCACGCGGGCATGGCGGATTTCTTCGTCGACCGCACCGTGCTGGTCACCGGCGCCGCAGGCTCGATCGGCTCGGAGATCTGCCGCCAGGTGGCGCGCCAGGGCATCCGCAAGCTGGTGCTCGTCGACCTGAACGAAAACGACCTGTACTTTCTCCGCCTCGACCTGGCCGACATTGCGCCGCGGCTGGAACCGATCATCGAGATTGCCAGCGTGCGCGAAGCCGACTCCCTGAGCGCCATCTTTGCCCGGCACAAGCCGCACATCGTCTTCCACGCCGCGGCGCACAAGCACGTCCCCCTCGTCGAAGCCTGTCCGGCCGAAGGCGTGAAGAACAACGTCCTCGGCAGCCACAACACGGCCGCCGCCGCCCTGGCGCACGGGACCGACTGCTTCGTCCTCATCAGCACGGACAAGGCGGTCCGGCCGACCAACGTGATGGGCGCGACCAAGCGCCTGGCCGAGCACCTGGTGCTCGCAGAGAACGGCAAGGGGACCACGCGTTTCATGGCGGTGCGCTTCGGGAACGTGCTGGGATCCAACGGGAGCCTCGTGCAGATCCTGCAGCGGCAGATTGCGAAGGGCGGACCGGTGACCATCACGCACCCGAAGATCACCCGTTACTTCATGACCATCCCCGAGGCGGTGGGCCTGGTCATCGTCGCCGCGGTGCAGAGCGAGAGCGCCCTCTGCGTCCTCGACATGGGGAAACCCCTCAACGTCGATTCGCTTGCGCGCGAGATGATCAGCCTGAGCGGACTCATCCCCGACAAGGACATCGAGATCGTCTATACCGGACTCCGACCGGGCGAGAAGATGTACGAAGAGCTCTTCACCGAGGAGGAGCACCGGCGCCCCTCGGCCCATCCGCGCATCTTCCTGGCCGAAGCCCGCCCGACACCGGCGGATCCGAACGTGATCCTGGCCGCGGCCCGAGAAGCGACCCTCGACGGTCGCGACGAAACCGTTCGTGACTTTCTCCGCACCTACCTGCCGGACTACCAACCGCGTGATCCTGCCGCACCGGGAACACCGGCGCGCGACGGCGCCATCGACGCGGGCGCCCACGCGTCGTGACAGGCCCTGCTCCACTCTCCCAGCCAACAGGGCCTTCTCCGAGCGCCTCGGACGATCTCCTGGCCCTGCAGGGCGCCGTGCAACCCGGACGGGACAGCACGGCCATCGGCTGGGCAGCACTCCTGACGCTGACGCTGACGCCGCTCCTGCCCGGACGGGCCGTGGTGGTGGACCTCGCGACGGTTGCGGGGCTGCTGCTCCTGGCGTGGCACGCCACCCGACCGGGTGCATGCCTCCTTCCGAACCGGTGGGTCCGGTGGGGCGTGCTCGCCTTTGCCGCCAGCGTGGTGCTCAGCACACTGCTGCCTCCGCTCCTCGGGGAGGAGGACGCCGCCGCCGGCATCGCCCGCAACCTGCACCCGGCCTGGGACACGGTGCAGGCGCTCGTGGCCGGCGGCCTTTGTCTGCTCATCCTGCGGCGCGAGCGCGACCTCGCGTTCTACTGCCTGGCGCTTGCAGCGGTTCTCCTCTGCCTGTCGCTCTGGGCGCCGCTGGACCTGTGGCTGCGGGGGCGTCTGGAGTCGGTCCTCATCGGGCACAACCGCCTTACCGGCAGCAAGGGCACCGCCCACCGCTGGGCGGCCGCGCTGTACCTGACGCTCTTTCCCGTCTGGATGCTGCTCCTTTCCGCCCGCCTTCGCGAGGCGACGCTCTCCGGTTGGCGACGGCCCGTGGGGCTGCTGACGGTGCTCCTCACCGCCTTTGCGCTCCTGCGCAAGGACCTGCCCGACGTGGGCGCGGACGCACCCTGGTGGCCCCAGACGAGCCAGGCGGCCCACGGCGCCACGTTCGTCCTCCTGGCCTGCGCGGTGGCGGCCAGCGGCCTGCTGGCCTGGAGGAGGCTGGCGACGGCGGGACGGGGCCGGACGCTGCTCGCCATCGGCGCCGTCGCCGCCGCGGCGGCAAACGTGGCGGCCAGCGGCGCCCGGCTGCATACGCTGCTTCTGCTGGCGGCCGGCGCGGCGGGGCTCCTCTTCCGCTTTTCCAACCGCCTGCGCGTGCTTCTCGGCTTCGGTGCGGCGGGCGCGGTCGTGGTGGGGGTGCTTCTTCTGCATCCGGCGACGTTCTCGTCCGCCAGCGTTCAGTACCGCCTCCACGTCTGGCGGCAACTCGCGCCGCTTCTCTCCGAGGCGCCTGCCTTCGGGATTGGCTATGGCAACGACGCGTTCCGGGACGCCTGGGTCGTCAAGGCCGATGCACGCGCGGCGCGCCTGCCGGACGGCGTCCGTCCCACCGCCTTCGAAGAGGTGCACCACGCGCACAACCTGTGGATGCAGATTCTGATCGAGCGGGGCGTGGTGGGGCTCATCGCCTTTCACCTGCTGTGGGGGGCCCTTGCCTGGACGCTTCTGCGCGAACTGCGCCGCGCACCGCCGGGCCCGGACGCACCACCCGACCCGGCCCGCGAAACGCGGCGCGTGGCCGCGGCGATGGCGCTGGTGGCCGTCACGTTGCTCGTAGCGGACGGGCTCCTCAACTGGCCGCTCATGCAAGCGGGAGAGCGCCTCTTCGCGATCATGACCGGCATCGGCCTGGCCGCCTGCCACCCCCGCCGCAGGGCCGGGCGGACCGAAGAGCCGGCATCTTCCGAAGCCTCCCCTTCCGCCTGACGGCGCGCTTCACGTCCCGCATCAGCACCCCGGCACTGCGCGCCCCGCCGGGATCGCGTTCGTCCACTCGGCGTGCGGGTTCAAGCCGCAGACAGTCCGGGAACGGGGCTTCGGCTCCGTCATGTCGGCGAGCGGCGGAGGAGGCCCAGCACGCCGAGGCGGCGCTCGGCCGTCTCCGCGAGGAAGACCAGCAGCAACAGGAGCGCCACCAGCGGCCGGAGATCGAGCGTGGAGGCCGCGGCGGTCGCCCCCTCGGGCTCGAACGCGCGGTCGGCCTTGGCAAGGTAGTCGCCGCCGGTGATCCGGGCGATGCGTTCCAGCGCGGCGCGGCCGTTCCGCTCGGTCGAGGCGAGGAATTCCGG
>CAZKKD010000129.1:9115-9544 GCA_964553265.1 uncultured Planctomycetales bacterium
AATGCGGACGCGTCGCGGGCGGGGCCTTGAGCACACCGAGGTCGCCGAGGTCGACCACCGGCAGATAGTGCCCCGGCTGGCGGAGCGTCAGGTGCGCCACCGCGGCGTCGCGCCCCTCCCAGGTCAGGGGCACGCGCACCGGGTCGCCGCCGCGGGGCGGCAGGAAGACGGCTTCGAGCCGCCCGGTCCGCAACCGCGCGGCCGTCTCCTCTTCGAACTCGAGGCGCACGGACGCTTCGCCGCGGACGGTGCGGGTGTAGCTCTTCACCTGCGCGGTCGAGACCCCGCCGGCAAGCTTGCGCACCAGGTTGACGACCAGCTCCGGCGTGCGCGCCCACCCGGCCCACCCGCCGCTGAAGGGACCGTCCACCTCGGCGGTGATGGCGCCGGTGACCGCGCGGCCGTGCTGACGGAACGCAACCAGGGGGG
>CAZKKD010000130.1:0-9470 GCA_964553265.1 uncultured Planctomycetales bacterium
TGAACGCCTTCCTGCCGCTGGTGGCCGATGCGCTGCTGGAGAGCATCGATCTGCTCGCCCGCGCGTGCACCGTGCTCCGCACCCACTGCGTGGAGGGACTGGAAGCGGACGAAGCGGCCTGCCGGCGGCACGTGGCCGGCAGCACCGCGCTCGCGACCGCGCTCCTGCCGGCGATCGGCTACGCACGGGCCACCGACGTTGCGCGCGCCGCCGCTGAACGTGGCCGCACCGTGCGCGAGATCGTCCTGGAGGAGGGGCTCCTCACCGGGGACGCGTTCGATGCGCTGGTCACCCCCGAGGCCATCTGTCGCCTGGGCCACCCCGACGCGCCGCCGCCTGCATCTGACGCGCCGCCTTCCGCCCCGGAGGGGACGCCATGACCAGCGCCCCCCGCGGCATGCGGATGCACATCGCGCTCTTCGGCCGGCGGAACGTGGGCAAGTCGTCGGTCCTCAACGCGCTCACGCGCCAGAGCGTGAGCATCGTCAGCGACGTCGCCGGCACGACCACCGACCCGGTGGAGAAGCCGATGGAGCTCCTGCCCATCGGACCGGTGCTCTTTATCGACACCGCCGGCCTGGACGACGTCGGGGCGCTCGGGGCGCTGCGGGTGGAGAAGACGCGGCAGGTTTTTGACCGCGCGGACGTCGGGGTGCTGGTGGCGCCGGCGGGGGAGTGGACCCCGTTCGAGGAGACGGTCCTGGCCGAGTTGCAGCGGCGCGGCATCCCGGCCATCGTGGTCTGGAACAAGTGCGACCTGGCCGACCCGGACCCGGATCGCTCCGCCGCACTGGACGCCACCGAGGGTGTGCGCACCGTTGCGGTGACGGCGACGGAAGGGCGCGGCCTGCTGGCGCTCCGGGAGGCGCTGGTCCGGGCGGCCCCGGCGGAGCTGCTGGACGCGCCGGCCATCGTCGGGGACCTGGTGCCCCCGGGCGAGCTGGCGGTGCTGGTGGCGCCCATCGACATGGAGGCGCCGAAGGGGCGGATCATCCTCCCGCAGGTGCAGTGCATCCGCGACCTCCTGGACCACGACGCGATGAGCCTGATGGTGAAGGAGCGCGAGCTGCGCGCCGCGCTGGAGCGGCTCACCCGGCCCCCGGCGCTGGTGGTGACCGACAGCCAGGCGTTCCTGAAGGTGGCGGCCGACACGCCGCCGGCCATCCCGATGACGAGCTTCAGCATTCTCTTCGCGCGCTTCAAGGGCGACCTGGCCGCCCTCGCGCGCGGCGCCGCCGCCATCGAGCGCCTCCGCCCCGGCGACCGGGTGCTGGTGGCCGAGGCCTGCACGCACCACCCCATCGGCGACGACATCGGGCGGGTGAAGATTCCCCGCTGGCTGACCCAGTACGTCGGCGGCAAGCTGGCGTTCACCCACGTCCAGGGGCACGACTTCCCGCCCGACCTGGCGGAGTACCGCCTCGTGGTCCACTGCGGATCGTGCGTCCACGGCCGGCGCGAAATGCTGTCGCGCATCCTCCACTGCCGCGCCGCGGACGTGCCGATGACCAACTATGGCATGGCCATCGCCTACAGCCTGGGAATTTTTGACCGGGCGCTCGCCCCCTTCCCCGCCGCCCTGGCCGCCTACCGGGACGAACGCGGATAACCGTCCATCGACGCGGCACGGCGGAACGGGCGGCGGACGGGGCTCAGTCCGCCTCGGCGGGTTCCGCGGGATCGGGCACGTCTTCCGGTTCGAGGTGGGTGACGACGTCGACGACATCGGGTCGGGGCGTGCGCAGGCGGTCGCAGACCGCTTCGGCGATCTCGTGGCCGGCGCGGACGGGGAGGTCGCCGTCGACGAGCACGTGGAGGTCCACCGCCAGGCGCCCGCCCAGCCGCCGCGTCCGCACCGCGTGGACCCGCCGGACCCCGTCAACGCCGGTGGCGATCTCGACGATGCGCTCGCGCACCCGGCTCGACGCGGAACGGTCGGCAAGCTCGTCCAGCGCCGGCCGGAGCACCTCCCACGCCGCCTGCACGATGAGTAGCGACACCACCACCGCCCCGACGTGATCCAGGAAGCCGAGATCGGGATGGAGCTTGGCCCCGAGCACCGCCAGCGCGGCCGGGACGCTGCTCCAGGCGTCGGACCGGTGATGCCAGGCGTTGGCGGTGAGCGCCGGCGAACGGAGCCGCGCCCCCGCCCGCAGGCACCAGCGGTACATCCACTCCTTGCTCACCAGCGACGCGAGCGCCGCGTAGAAGGGCAGCCACCCCGGCGGCGGATGCGCCCCGGCGGCCAGCCCCGCGAGCGATGTCCAGACCAGTCCCACCGCCGCCGCGACCAGCGCCGCGCCGATGAAGAGCGTCACCAGCGACTCGATGCGGCGGTGTCCGTGCGGATGCCCGGCGTCGGCGGGCTTGCCCCAGTAGCGGGCCCCGATGAGGACCGCCACGTCGGTGACGGTGTCGGTGAGGCTGTGGAGCCCGTCGGCGACGACGGCCTGGCTGCCGCCGACTACGCCCGCGCCGCACTTCGCCGCGGTGAGCAGCAGGTTGCCGGCCAGCATGACCCACGTGACCCGGCGGACCTCCGCCGAAGCCGCCTCGGGGTCGGGCCGGTCGCCGGTCGGGATGTCGGCGGTCGTTTCCATGCCCAGAGCCTATCGTGCCGTGCGCGCCGCGTCCAGAGGGGCCGGGGTGCGCCAGGGGTATTCGATTCTTGC
Source organism: uncultured Planctomycetales bacterium (assembly GCA_964553265.1). GTDB lineage: Bacteria > Planctomycetota > SZUA-567 > SZUA-567 > JAFGNG01 > CAZKKD01. Next base: position 2,673 of record CAZKKD010000130.1, read on the forward strand.
TATTTCGCTCTGCACCCGACCGCGCGGATTCGGCAAGTATTCCCTCTCCCCCTGGGAGAGGGTCAGGGTGAGGGGATTTTCACAATCCGGAGCCCTCACCCCAGCCCTCTCCCAGGGGGAGAGGGAGAACTGAATAACCCTGGGCGTGCGCCGCGTCAGGCCGGCGCCGCGGCGGGGCCGCGGCAGGAGCGGCGGAGCGGGCAGTCGGCGCAGCGGGGGGCGCGCGGGCGGCAGAGGTGCTTGCCGAGGGCGACGAGGAGGGCGTGGTACTCGTTGAAGCACGCGACGTCGACGGGGAGGTGGTCGAGGAAGAGCGCGCGCAGGGCCTCGTAGTCCACGTCCGGCGGAACGAGCCCGAGCCGGCTGAAGCTGCGGCGGGTGTAGGCGTCCACGACGAAGGTGGGGCGCCCCGCGGCGTAGAGGAGAATGCTGTCGGCGGTTTCGGGCCCGACGCCGCGGACGCCGAGGAGGTCGGCCCGCACGGCGGGGTAGGGCGCGGCGGCGAGGCGGGCCGGGTCGGCGCCGTGGCGCTCGACAAACCACTGCACGCACGCGCGCAGGCGCCGGGCCTTCAGGTTGTAGTAGCCGCTCGGGCGGATGAGTTCGGCGAGGCGCGCCTCCGGCAGGGCGAGGAGCGCCTCGGCGGCGAGCACGCCGGCGGCCTGGAGGTTGGCGATGGCGCGCTCGACGTTGGTCCAGGCGGTGTTCTGCGTCAGGATTGCGCCGACCAGGATCTCGAACGGCGTCTCGCCCGGCCACCAGTGCTGGGGGCCGAAGTGGGCGAAGAGGCGGTCGTAGACGCCCTGGAGCCGGCGTCGCACGCGCCGGCGGTCCGCGGCCGGCACGTCAGTACCACTGGTGGTGGAAGGTCCCTTCCCGATCGACGCGCTGGAAGGTGTGCGCGCCGAAGTAGTCGCGCTGGGCCTGCAGCAGGTTGGCCGGCAGCCGCGCGGTGCGGTAGCCGTCGTAGTAGGCGAGCGCCGACTGGAACGCCGGGGTGGGGACGCCGAGCTTGATGGCGGTCGCGGCCACGCGCCGCCAGCCGCCCTGCGCCTTCCGCAGCGCGCTGCGGAAGTAGGGCGCCATGAGGAGGTTCTTCACGCCCTTCTTCTTGAAGGCGTCGCGGATGCGGTCGAGGAAGACGGCGCGGATGATGCACCCGCCGCGGAAGATGAGCGGGATTTCGCGGAAGTTGAGCTCGTAGCCGTACTCTTCGCTCGCGGCCTGCATGAGGGCGAAGCCCTGCGCGTAGCTGCAGATCTTGCTGGCGTAGAGCGCATCCCGGACGTCGCTGACGAAGCGGTCGCGGTTGCCGCGGAAGCCGGCGCGCGGGCCGCGCAGCTTGTCGGCGGCGGCGACGCGCTCGTCCTTGCGTGCGCTGAGGCAACGGGCGAAGACGGCCTCGGCGATGGTCGGCGCGGGCACGCCGAGGTCGAGGGCGCTCTGGCTGGTCCACTTGCCGGTGCCCTTCTGGCCGGCGGTGTCGAGGATGACCTCGGTCATGGGCTTGCCGGTGTCGGGATCGGTCTGGCCGAGGATGTCGGCGGTGATCTCGATGAGGTAGCTGTCGAGGTCGCCCCGGTTCCACTCGGCGAAGATGGCGCTCATCTCCTGCTCCTCGAGGCCGAGGACGTCCTTCATGAGGGCGTAGGCCTCGCAGATGAGCTGCATGTCGCCGTACTCGATGCCGTTGTGGACCATCTTGACGTAGTGGCCCGCCCCGCCCGGACCGACGTAGGCGCAGCAGACGCCGTCGGCCACCTTCGCCGCGGCGTCGGTGAAGACGGCGGCGACCTCGTCGTAGGCCGCGCGGTCGCCGCCGGGCATGATGGCCGGCCCCTTGAGCGCGCCCTCCTCGCCGCCGGAGACGCCGACGCCGAGATAGCGCAGCCCCCGCCCGGCCAGCGCCCTGGCGCGGCGCTCGGTGTCGAGGAAGAAGCTGTTGCCGCAGTCGATGAGGATGTCGCCTTCTTCGAGGTGGGGGGCGAACCGCTCGATGGTCTGGTCGACGGCTTCGCCGGCCTTGACCATCATGATGATCTTGCGCGGGCGCGACAGGCTGGCGACGAACTCCTCGACGGAGTGGCAGCCGACGACATTCCTGTCGGCGGCGCGTTCGCGGACGAAGGGGTCGACCTTCTCGACCGTCCGGTTGAAGACCGAGATCGTGTAGCCCCGGCTCTCGATGTTGAGCGCCAGGTTCTCCCCCATCACCGCAAGTCCGTAAAGTCCGATGTCGCTGGCCATGCCGGTTCCTTTCCAATCATTTCGCGTTGACTGTCGCTTCGGCCCGGAAAGCCAGGCGCCTGGCCAAAGCGTTACATGTGTGGAAGAATGCGGAAGAGCGCGTTTGTGAAGTGCTGAAACTCCAGCAGCTCCTGCCGGCTGAATTCCGGGAATGCATATTCCACCGGAGAGACAACTTCGCCGGAATCCGGATCCAGCCACGGGTATTCCGCGTTCGGGCCCTCCTGATCGCCAACGGGCGCCAATTGCTCAATCTGCTGAGCGATGCCGAGAAGGCTATCGATGTAGGCACAGAAGGAACGATAGTTCTCCTGATATCCGAGCCTGTGCCGGATTTCCGGTCGCCCTTTGCTGACCTTCAAAAACCTAGTCAGCGCGACGTGGGAGCGTGGCGGACGTTGCCCGGTTTGTGATGAGCTGAATGCCTTGGCCAGCTTCTCCGTCGCCATCTGCAGGTAATGAAGCTTCTGGCACATCGGAACGTCGGTACGTTGCTTGAGCTCACAGAACAGGCGCCAGTCTGCCCGGGCTTGTGCGAAAAAGGCGCTGCGCCAGGTCATTCCCCCGGTTCCAACTTTTCCACGTCGTCCCAGTCTCCCCAGCCTTCGGGCAATTCCAGCTTCCGGAACTCCTCCGGGCGGATCACTGCAACGCCGGAAGGCGCTGTCAACTCTTCGGACGGCGAAGGATCGAAGTAAAACGGTTCGACACGTTCGCTGAGCGTCTTGACCGTATTGGATTCCACCTCGATGAGCCGGACTTCCGTACCATCGGGAACCCAATATACGGCCTCGATGCCGGGTTCCGCCCGCATGTTTTCGCGGGCAAGCCGTAACGCCTGCTTGCGGATAGCTTCCGGAGCTTTTGCCGTCATCGTCACATACTCCCGGCAATCGGGCGCTTCACCAGGGACGCGAAGCACCGCTGGCGTCGATGGCCCATCCCCGGGGGCGATCGCCGCCCGGGTGCATTGATTAGGATAGGGCGGGAGCCGTGCTTGTCAAGAAGAAGGAGTGGTCGCTGTTGTCGCCGCTTCAGCCGTTGTAGTGGGTGTCGATGACCGACTGGATGTCGTCCCAGGCGGCCTTGTAGGGCTTGACCGGCATCTCGGTGGCGTTCTTGACGATGAGGACGGTGGAGCGGTTCTGCGGGCGGGCCATGGCGAGGCAGAGGAGCGAACCGAAGCGCTCGAACGGGACGATGCCGTTCTCGAGGCAGCCCTCGCGGGTAATGAGCTTCAGCGCTTCGGGGTCGACCTCGACCTGCCCGAGATTGATGCTGGTGAGGGTCTTCTGCGTGGCGAGCGCGCCGCCGACATCCTCGCGGCTGCAGGCGCCCATCCGGACCAGGATCTGCCCGAAGACGCCGCCCTCACGCCGCTGCAGGGCGAGCGCTTCGGAGCGCTGCTCGTCGGTGATGATGCCGTTGGCGACCAGGTGCCGGCCCACGCGGTCGCGCACGGGCGCCTGCAACGCTTGCGACGCGGCGGAGGTACGTCGGACCGATCCCAAGGCATGCGCTCCCGAACGCTGGATCACGCCGCACTCCTCACCTCTGCCGGAACCGTCCGCTCCGGCCTGCGGCGTCCGGATTATACCCGTCCCGAACGCTGCAAGCAAGGCGCGGGAAAGGGGTTCGGACGAACGCTGACGCACGGGGACCGTCCCCGCGCCGCGCCGCGGACCGCACGGCCGCGTCCGGCGGAGCCTCCGTGCCCCGTCCGGTCCGGACGGGCGGACACGCTCCGTCCGGCGCGACACACGCAGCCGTCTGTCCCCCTATTGCGGGGCGGGCTGTCGGGCTTTCGCGGGAAACCGGGTTTCCGTAAGGGGTTGACGCCGGCGGCTCAGTTGCCGGTGCGGACGAAGAAGCGTCCCGGCTGCTGCTCGATGCGGCGCTTGAGCTCCAGCAGCATGAGCGTGGCGGACACCTCGTGCACCGGGAGGCCGGACCGGGCGCAGATCTCGTCGATGTGCATCTCTTCGTCGGCGATGACCGCCAGGATGCGGGACTCGCGGTCGTCGGCCGCCGGGGCGGGGGCGTCCTCGTCGCCGTCGTCCGCGTCGGCGATCCCGGCCGCGTCGTCGGCTTCGGTGGCTTCCGTTCCGGCGTCGTCGGCGCCGGGCAGGCGCGCCTGGCGGACCGGCGGGGGCGCGCCCCGGAGCGCGTCGGCCACGTCCTGGAACTCTTCGAGGATGTCGTCGAGCGACTGGACCAGCTTCGCCTGGCCCTCGGAGATGAAGCGGTTGCAGCCCTCGGCGTTGCGCTGGTCAATGCGGCCGGGAATGGCGAAGACCTCGCGGCCGAGCTCGTTGGCGAGGCGTGCGGTGATGAGCGCGCCGCTGCGCAGGGGCGCCTCGATCACGAGGGTGCCGAGGGTGAGCCCGGCGATGAGGCGGTTGCGGCGGGGGAAGTTTTCGCGCGAGGGGTCGGCGTCCATCGCGAACTCGCTCACCAGCGCGCCGGCCCCGGTGATCTCGGCGGCGAGGTCGCGGTTTTCCGGCGGGTAGATGCGCGCCAGCCCGCTGCCGAGGACGGCGAGGGTGCGCCCGCCGGCCACCAGTGCGCCGCGGTGGGCAGCGCTGTCGACGCCGCGGGCAAGGCCGCTGACGACGGTGAAGCCGGCGCGGGCCAGCAGGCTGGCGAAGCGTTCGGCCTGGGCGCGGCCATACTGGCTGGTGCGGCGGGTGCCGACGATGGCGAGGCCGATGGCGTCCTCGGGGACGAGCTCGCCCTTGACGTAGAGGACGATGGGCGGGTCGAAGGTCTCGCGCAGGGACGCGGGGTAGGCCGGGTCGCCCTGGCCGAGGATGGAGACGCCCTCTTCGGCGGCGCGGTCGAGCTCGGGGCGGGGATCGTAATCGCCGGAGCGGGCGATGGCGTCGGCCAGCGGCGCGCGGATGCCGTCGACGGCGCGGAGCGCGGCCGCGGACTGGCCCAGGATGGCGTCGGCCGTCCCGAAGGCCTCCCGGAGCCGCGCATAGGTGCGCGGCCCGAGGCCGGGGCAGGCGGCCAGGCGCAGGATGTCTTCGATCGGCTCCACGGAGCTACTTCTTCTTCTTGATGCGTGCCGAGATGTCCGAATTTTCGAGCTGGTCCTTGATCGCCTCGGCCTGGGGCAGGGTCACGCCCTCGGCGATGAGCACGCGCGGCTTCTTGGCTTCTTTCTTCGCTTCCTTCTTGTCGAGGCCGCGGACTTCGCAGAGAAGATCCACGAGAAGCGGATTGCGCGAGCGAGTGGCGAGAACGTCGAAGAGGTCGCCGTCTTCGTCCTCTTCCCCCTCTTCCTCGTCGTCCTCTTCTTCTTCTTCTTCGTCGTCGTCCGCGTCTTCGTCTTCGATCTCGAACTCGTCTTCGTCGACCTCGACGATCTCCACGTCCTCGCCGTCGTCCAGATCGACCACTTCGTCCTCGTCGAGATCCACCACCTCGTCTTCCTCCAGGTCGACGACTTCGTCTTCCCCGAGATCGACCACGTCCTCTTCGTCGAGATCGACAACCGCTTCCTCCGATCCGGGGATCGGGGTCGGGGCGTCGTCGTCCTCTTCCTCGTCTTCCTCGACCAGGTCGATGCCGCCGTCTTCGTCGAGATCGACCACTTCGTCTTCGTCGAGGTCAACGACCTCTTCCTCGTCGAGCTCGGCCACCTCGTCCTCGTCCAGGTCGACAACCGGTTCCGGCTGGTCCTCCGTCTCGACATCGGCTTCAAGGTCGGCCTCAAGGTCCGCTTCGAGATCGACCGCTTCCTCTTCGCCGAGATCGACGACGTCTTCTTCATCAAGTTCGGTCACTTCGGGCTCGGCCATCTCGAAGGCGTCTTCGTCCTCCTCCTCCTCGAGGTCGACCCCCGGCTCCTCCTCCTCGGAAAATTCGACGATCTCTTCCTCTTCGGCGATAGCGGGGGCCTCCGGAGCGGCCAGTTCGACGGGGGCCTCTTCGTCTTCGACCACCGCTTCGTCGGCGAGCTCCACCGCTTCGTCTTCGTCGAGGTCGAGCACCTCCATCTCTTCTTCTTCGGCGGGGGCTTCGGCGAGCGCGACCGGCTCGTCTTCCAGCGCGACGGGCGCTTCGTCGGCCGGCGCCTCGGCAAAGGCGACGGGTTCGTCGTCCTCCACGGGAAGCGGCGGCTCTTCCTCGACCGGGAGGGGTTCGTCCTCCTCGTCGGCGAAGGCGAAGTCATCCCCGTCCGACGGCGGCGTGAAGGCCGGCGCTTCCTCGGCGGCGGGCGGTTCGGGCGCGGGGGCCTCTTCCACCGCGGCGGGGGCCGGGGCCTCTGCCTGCAGCGCCAGCGGTTCGGGCGTCGGTGCGGGGGCGGGTGCGACCGGCGCCGGCGCCGGTGCGGGCGGCGGCAGCGTGGAGGCGTGGACCGCTTCGAGGTCGGCCGGGGCGATGCGCACCGCGTCGACCAGCCGGACGGCAATCTTCTCCCCACAGTCGGGGCAGGTCACCAGGATCGCCCCCTCGGGGGTGAGCCCGGCCGGGTCCACCACCGGCGGCGGTGCCGGCGCCGGGGCGGCGGGCGCGGGGGCTGCCGGGGCCGCGGCGGGTTCC
>CAZKKD010000131.1:0-9462 GCA_964553265.1 uncultured Planctomycetales bacterium
GCATGCCCGGCGCGTGAAGGCGGGGGAGGGCGACCGGACGGCCGGGCGCGAAGTGGGAGACGGAGACTACAAGGCCGAGCACGGCGGCGGACGGGAGGGGGCGGCCCGCGTCCGGGCGGTCACGCGGCGGGCGCTGGCGCAGCGCCGGACCGAACGGACGCCGGAAGCGTGGCGCCTCGGCCGCTGGACCGTCTCGCCCGATGCGCTCCAGGCCCGCGACGGCACGACCACCGTCGACCTGAGCCTCCGGGAGGTGCGCCTGCTGGAGGAGTTCTACCGCAATCCCGGCCGCGCGCTCGACCGGGCGCACCTCTTCCGCACCTGCTGGGGGCTCGACTTCCTGCCCAACAGCCGCACGCTCGACCAGCACATCGCCCGCCTGCGCAAGCGCCTGGAACGCGACCCCCGGCAGCCCGACCTCCTCCAGACGGTCCACGGGGTCGGCTACCGGTATGACGGCGAGGACGAGGACGGCTGACCCGGGCCGCCCGCACACGCTATTCGATCCGCAGGCCGAACGGGGCGAGAAGCTGCAGCGCGCCGGCGGGGTCGAAACGCGCACCGTCCAGCTTGTTTTCCCGCGGGTCGAGGACCAGCCCCTCGGCGTCCCGGAAATCCGCTTCCGCCAGGTTGCAGCGCGCCAGTGACGAGCGTTCGAAGCGCGCCCCGCGGAAGTCCGCCTGCGGCAGCCGGCTGCCGGTGAAGACGCACTCCTCCAGCACGCAGTTCCGGAAGCCCGCCTTCTCCACGTCCAGGTTGGCGAAGGTGCAGCCCATCAGGCGCGTTTCGACGAAGCGGAACGCGGTCAGCGGGTCGCGACCGATGGTCTCCGCATCGAACACGATGCCCGCCAGCTTGCACCCCTCGAAGACGACATCGACGAAGCGCACCCCCTCCAGCCGGGCGAGCACCAGCCCGCAGCGCTCGAAGCGGCACTCCTCGAAGGCGACGTCGACGAACGCGGCCTCCTCGAAGTCGCAGGCCGTGAAGGTGCAGCCCACGTAGCGCACGCCGGCGATGCGCTCCCCGCGATGCTCCACCCCGTCAAACGTCTCGTCCATCCACTCCCGCACGTCGTCCATGCCGCACTCCTCGCCGTCATCGCGTACCGCGCACCCGGCGGTGCGCCGAACGCGATCCTACCTCGACACTGCGGGTTGGCAAGCGCGTTCCGCCGCGCGCCGGTCCGACAGCCAGCCGGAGAGCAGCGACGGGATCAACTTTGTCCGGAAAATTTCCCTTGCCCCGGATCAACCGTTTCCGAAAATACAGTACGTACACTTGACGAACAAAACTGGAGCGCGACAATGCCGCGAGATTGGCAGAAGGTGCTCGAAATCCTGGAGCGCGAGAACGATCGGCTCGATCGCGAGGCGCGCCGTCTGCGCCGGGATCGCGACGTCGTTCTCCACGAAGCGCGGATGGCGTTCGGCAAGACCATCCTCCCCAACGAGGAGATCGCCGAACTGCCCGAGGACCCGGCGGCCTACGAAGAGGCCGAGCGCGTCCTCTGGTTCCCCGAGGATGAGTACCGGGCGAAGTACGAGGCCGCCCGGCGCGAGGTCGACATCCTCGAGCCCGCCCTGGAACAGCTTCGCTACTGGGGCGACATCCGCGACGACCGCGACTGCCTGGTGCGGCGGGTCGCGGCCCAGGCCCTCGACCTTCTGCGGGATCTGCGGGAGAAGCGCGATGCCGAAGATTCGGGGACCGCGGAAGGAAGCGCGGATCGGGCTGCGGCTCACCGACCGGTTGGATGAACGCATCCGCACCGCCGCGTGGTCGGCGGGCGAGAACGTGACCGAATACGTCCTCGGCGCAGTCAAGCAGCGCCTGCGCCAGGAGGACCGACCGGGCTGCCGTCGGACCGACTGAAGGCCCGCCCGCGCGGCCGAACGTCGCACCGCATCGCCGGACCGTCAGAAGGGGACGCAACAGCAAGAGCCGCACCGCGCCGCGCCACGGAAGGCGGGCGGGCCGTCGGGAGCGACGGCCCGTTCATGGGGACGCGCGGGCGCGTGCGGCGCCGGTCAGACGCGGCTCCCCCCCGGGGGGGCGGCGGCGCGCACCGGCGCAGGACGCCGCGGTCCGGGGGGACCGCGGCGTTTGTTTTGCTGCAGGCAGGGGGACGCGGGCGGGCGGCGGTCAGGATGCGCCGGGCGCCCCGACCGCGTTGGATGCGGGTGCGCCGGCGGCGTTCTCATCCGTTTCGGCGAGTTTCCGGAGCACCGTCCCGGCATGCATCGCCAGAAGCCGCCAGCCCGCCTGGCGCGCCACCTCGACAAATCGCTCCAGACACGCCACGCCGGTCTCCCGTTCCCCGCGGCGGAGGTGGAGACGGCCGAGGTTGTACCAGGCGAAAGCGGGCTCGGCCGCGGCGCGGGAGCGTTCGGCCCCGCCGGCTGCGTCCGGATCGGTGCGGATGTGCTCGGTCCGCCCGCCGAACCGGGCGGCGAACGCCGCCTCGGAGAGCTCCGCGGGCGGCGGCGCGGCGGGGGGGGCGGCGTCGACGCCGTCCAGGTAGGCCTCGAACGCGCGGACCGCGGCCGCAAGGTTCCCGTCCGTCGCGTGGAGGATGCCTTCGAGGCAGTGGTCCACATTTCGGTCGGCGGCGGCGCGCTCCCGCTCCAGTCGGTCGGCGAGGCGCTGTTCGAGCGCGGGCCGGACGCGCTCGGGCTCGAATGGACGCCCCGCGGCCGCCAGCTTGCGCTCCAGCAGCGTCTCGTCGCGCTGGAGCGAATCGCGCACCTCGGCGAGCGCGGTGGCGAGCGGGGGGACGCTGCGGAAGAAGCGCAGCAGCAGGATCTCCAGCTTTCCGCTCGCGTGGGGGCTCTGATCGTCGAGGAGCTCCCGCGCGCACTCCACCGGCGCGCTGGTGGCCAGCGCGCTGGAGAGGGTGCGGAGCTCGCGGCGGATGGTCGCCCGATCGGCGCGGATGCAGGCGAGCGCCAGGATGCGCCGGTCGAGCGCGTACCGCTCGCCGAGCCGCTCGGCGAGGACCTCCTCGCGCTTCTCCGGCGCGGTTTCCCGGTATTGCTGCGCAAGGACGCGGTGCTGCGGCTCCACCAGGAGCGCTGGCGGCGGGGTGCGCTCCGCCAGCCACCAGACGAACGCGGCGAGGTCGGCGTCGCCCTCCACCTCTTCGTTCTGCGCCCAGCGGAGAAAGGCCGCGACACCCCGTCCGAGGGTGCGCCGAAGGTGGTGCTCGTGCCGGGGGGTCCGGACCGGCGCATCGAAGATTTCGGGGAAGGCCTTCCGGGCGCTCTCCATAAGGTCGCGGAACGACCCCGGCTGGGTCCGGCTCTTGTACTCGAGCCAGGCGTCGCACATGTGCTCCAGCACCCGCTCCGGCGGGGTCAGGTTCGGAACGACGATAAGGTTGACGGGATAGCGACTGCGACGGGCGAGGTCGTAGTCGCGTTTGTGCCCGTCGCGCCGGCGGGCCATGCGATCGTCCTGCTGCTCCAGGAGTCCCGCGGCGTACCGCGCGCGCCCCGCCCCCGGCGCAATGAGCACCGAGAGCGGCCCATACCGGCGCACCTCCATGCGGGCCGAGGCCGCGTCGACGCCGCCGATCACGTCGTGCAGCAGGATAGCCCGGAAGGCCCGCTCCACGGCCTGGCGCGGGCAGATCTGCGCGATCTCTCGAACGCTCAGCACGCTGCACTGCGGCGCGCCCTCGTCCTCGGCGCACCGATGCAGCGTGTCCAGGAGCGCGTCCAGGAGCCCCTGGAGGTCACGGACCTGCTCGTCGATCTCCTCGCCGCGCCACGTGTCGCGGAGCCGACGGTTGAAGCGCATGAGCTCGTAGGACGCGGCTTTGTAGGCCTCGAAGACGCCCCGGATGTCGGGCGGGTGTGCGGGCGGGTGTGCGGCAAGGTAGGCCTCAACCCGCTGCAGGCTCTTCTCGATCCGATCCATCGCGTTCATGAAGGGCCGGCGGCCACTGAAACTGCGGCGGTCGTGCTCCAGCATGTGCGCGCGGTCGATGATGCGTCGGAAGGCGGCGAAGGCGGCGCTCACCTCCGCGGACTCCCCCGCGGGGAGATCGAGGCCGAGCACCTCGGCGGCCAAGCCCTTGAGGCGGGTCTGCAGCCGCGCGATCCGAATCCGGACCCGCTCTGCCGTGTCGACGTCGAGGCAGTCGCGGTACATCCCCTGCAGCCAGGGCTCGACGTTGTACACCCGGTCGCGGACATGCTCCTCGCTGTACGCGGCGTCGAGCCGGGCGAGAGCCCGCCGCTGCGCCGTGGCCAGGCCGGAAGACAGCACCGGCCGCCCCGGCGGCGGCGGAGGCCGGCCCTCCTGCTCGGCCATGAGATGGGAGAGCTCGGACCGGAGGACCGCCGGCGCAACGCCAAAGTTGAGGAGTCCGGCGTCGTCGCCCGAAAATGCGATCGGCTGCTGCGGGAAGGTGCACCCCTCCAGCACCGCGTTCCGCACCCGCTCTGCGTAGAGACGCTGCAGCGCCCGGCGCGGCTCGAAGGTGTGCAGCGGAAAGGTCCCGCTCTCCCCCTTTGCGCGCGCCTCCTCGCACGCGGTGCGGCAGGCGGCGAGAAGCTGCGCGGCCTCGTACGCGAACGCTTCCATCCGATCCCTCCCTCCGACGCGACCCGGCAGACCCTCCGACGTTTGCCCGCACCTCATGGTCACGGGCGAAAGGCCCAATATCAGGACAATCCCATTATATATTAAGCTCAGACATGAGTCATTCTTTTATTTCATGAATTTTGAAACAATTCGGTATCGCCCGGAACCCTCCGGGACGCAACGGGTTTGGTGTCCGGGAAAGCGCGGGATCGAACGGAAATGGAAACGTTGTGCTTCGAACGCAAAAATGCAGGACTAATCTCCGGCTTATCTCGGAGCAATGCGTACCGGGTTTACTGTCGGGCGGTCGGGGACGGACCGCGCCGCGCCGGACGGGACCGGCGCCTACAGAATTGCCCACCCTTGCCCCCGGGTCCGGGAGCGCGTACCGCCGCCACGGCGGGTGGCTCCCGGACCTGCCCACCTCCCAACATCCCGGGGCGGCAGCGCCCCGGTTCGGAAAACGGCAGCCGCACCGTTGACAACACTGTTTCGCGGGTTATGGGTATAGCGTTCGTCGGGACGCCCCCGGACGCGCGCGGACCGGCCTGCGACCGGGCTGCGACGCGCCGGGAACCGGCCGGGACAACGTGAGGACACGATCATGACCGATGCGGAACGGATCGGGACGCTGCGCGCGCGCTGCCTGTCGCGCAAAGGGGGCTGGGGCTGGGACCGGACGCTGGCGTGGGCCGAGGCGCTCCGGACCTCGGAGGGTGAGCCCTGGCAGGTCCGCCGCGGGCTGGCGGACCGCGCCAAGCTGCGCGACATCCGCCTGGAGGTGGACGACTGCGAGATCCTGATGGGCCGGCTCTCGCACCGGCAGAACCGGACCGGCGGCCCCGACTACGACGCCGCAACGGCCCTCCTGGCCGCACATCCCGACCCCGGCGGCCAGGGCGGGCACTGCGAGGTCGACCGCTCCCGCGCGTTCACCGAGGGGCTGGACGCCCTCCGCACGTCGCTGGAGGCCGACGCGGCCGCTGCGGCGGGCGACCGCGCCGCGGCGCTCCGCTCGTTCGCCTACGCGGTCGAGGGGCTGTCGAACCTGATCGACCATGCGGCCGACGTGGCCGCAACGGCGTCGGCCGACGCCCCGGCGCCGCGCCGGGACGAGCTGGCGGCGATGGCGGACTGCTGCCGGCACGTGGCGCACCGGCCGCCGCGCGGCTTTCGCGACGCAATCCAGCTCCTCTGGTTCATCGACATGGCGCTCTACCTGGCCGACGGGGCGGGCCTGGTGGGCGCGGGGCACATGGACCGCACGCTCCGGACCTTCTACGAGGCCGACCGCGCCGCCGGGCGCCTCACCCGGGAGGAGGCGCTCCTCCTCATCGAGCAGTTGTATCTCCTGATCAACGAGTTCGTTCCGGACGGCCTGGCGGTGCCGGTGATGGTGGGCGGGCGCGATGCGGCGGGCGAGGACGTCACCAACGAACTGAGCCACCTTTGCCTGGAAGCGCTGCGGCGGACAGCGCTCGTCTACCCCACCGTCGGCGTCTGCTGGCACGAAGGGACTCCGCGGACGCTTACCGACCTCGCGGTGGAGCTGATCGCCGCCGGGTACAGCACGCCGGCCTTCTTCGGCGACGAGACCATCCAGCGCGGCCTGCGCGACCTCGGCATGCCCCCGGACGAAGCCTGTGACTACATCAACAGCACCTGCGTGGAAATCACCCCCGTGGGGAGCAGCAACGTCTGGGTCGCGTCGCCGTACTTCAACACCTGCGGCCTTCTGCTGGAAGAGATCGCCGCCCGCGCCGCCGATCCGACCCCGCCGGCCGACTTCGACGCCTTTCTGGAAGGCTATCGGGCGCGCCTGGCCGACCGCATCGCCGATGCCGCGGCCGACCAGAACCGCGCCCGGGACAATCGCCAAAAACATGGTGGCCGTCCGCTGCAGAGCGTCTTCACGCGCGACTGCATCGCACGGGCGCGGGACATTGACGACGGGGGGGCGCGGTACAACTGGGTGGAGTGCAGCTTTGTCGGCCTGGCGAACCTGGCCGACAGCCTTGCTGTCATCCGGGAGGAGGCGTTTGGCGGGGGCCTGACGTTTGCGGATCTCCAACGCGTTCTGGCGAGCGACTTTGCGGACGCGGAGCCGATCCGGCGGCGCTTTCTCAACAAGCATCCGAAGTACGGCAACGGCGACGCCGCGGCCGACGACCTGGTCCGCACCGCCGTCGCCTTCGCCGGCGAGGCGTGCGCCCGGCACCGGATGCACCCGGACGACAGCCCCTTCGTGCCGGGGGCGTTTGTCTGGATCATGCACGAGCGGCTGGGCCAGGAGACCGGCGCCACCCCCGACGGCCGCCGCGCCGGCGAGCCGTTCGCCGACGGCTGCGGCCCGGCCCAGGGACGCGAACGCAGCGGACCCACCGCGGCGGGGCCCAGCACCCCCCCGTCGGACCAGGCCCCGCCCCCCGGCGGCTCGGCGTTCAACATGAAGTCCAGCCGCGCGGTGCTGAACGAACCCGGAGGCCCCGACCGCCTGCGGGAGCTCATCGTCGGCTTTCTGCGGCGGGGCGGCTTCGAGACGCAGATCAACGTGCTCGACCCGGAGACGCTCCTCCGCGCCCGGGCCGAGCCGGAGGCCTACCGCGACCTGGTGGTCCGCATCGGGGGCTATACCGATTACTTCGTCCGCCTCTCCCCCGAGATGCAGGACGAGGTGATCCGCCGCACCACCTACGACCGGGTGGCCTGATTCGAAACGAAAACGGCCCCCTCCGCCACGGGCCGAGGGGGCCGGAAGTGCAGTCGCCGCCACGTTCGCACGGACGGGTCAGCCGAGAATGATCTCGTCCAGCGGGCGCTTGGGGACGTGGTGGACGCCCTGGTCGTCGCGGTAGTAGCGGATCTCCCCGTCCGGGCCGGCGGCCTCGAGGCGGATCTCCTCACCCGGCGCGCCGAGCGCGATGACGAGCAGAATCTCGTACCGATCGGAGATGCCGAGCGCCTCGGCGAGCTCCTTGCGCCGCAGCGAGCCGATCATGCAGGCGCCCAGGCCGCGCTCGCGCGCGCCGAGGGCGATGCTCTGCCCCGCGATGCCGTGGTCGACGCCGGGGGCGTTGCTCACCTCGGTATCGTTGAGGATGACCACGTAGGCGGTGGGGCGCTCCCCTTCGGCGGGGCCGTCCCAGTCGGCGAGGTAGCCCGCCCAGACGGTGCAGGGAAAGATCTTCGCGTTGGTCTCCGGGTCGGCGGAGAGGATGTACTTCAGCGGCTGCTTGTTGCCGCCCGAGGCGCTCAGCCGGCCGAGATCCACCAGCTCGCGCACCGTCTCCAGGGACACCGGGTCCTGTCCGAATCGTCGCACGCTTCGCGTCGCTTCCACCAGTTCGCGTACCGTCATCGCTGCGTCTCCTCGTGAAAAGATCGGGTTCGTCCTTGTCGCTTCCTGTTCACCGCTTCGGCGCGGGAAGCCGGCCCGGGAGCGCCTTGCGGATCGCCTTCGCCACCGCCTCGGCCAGCATGTCGGCCCCCTCCTTGCCGGGATGGATCTTGTCGGGAAGCAGGTCTTCCCGCCCCTCGAAGAGCGCGTAGGCGTCCACCAGCGGGGCGTCGGCTTTTTCGGCGATGCGCCGGATGGCCGGGGCGATGGTCTCGGCAATGAGCGTCGGCTGCGACCCCGAGGGGTGCACGGTCTCCGGCACCTTCGCTTCCGGCAGGAAGAGCGGCGGGATGGTGCAGACGATGACCGTCGGGCGGGTCGGCAGCATCCGGAAGAGGGCGATCAGGTCGAGGGCGTCGTCCCCGTAGGCCTCCTCGTCGAACCAGTCGCGCACGCTGTCGTTGGTCCCCAGCATGAGAACCACGACGTCGGGCGCGAAGACGATGGCCTCGCCGAACTTCTCCTTGCGCCAGTAGGTGCGGTTCGGCGGCAGCCGCTTCTGCATGGTCGCGCCGCTCGCGCCGAAGTTGCGCACCGCGGCCGCGGCGCCGAGCTTCGCCGCCAGGCGGGCCGGGTAGCACTCGGCCGCGCGGTCCTCCAGGCGATCCCCCCAGGTGATGCTGTCGCCCACGCAGGCCACACGCAGCGGGACCTCGTCCTCCCCGGCCGCAACCGGGAGGGCAAGGACGAGGAACCAGGCCACAACCATCCAGCGGAGCCGCACCGGTCCGCACCCCTGTCGTCGCTCTGCCATCGCCACTCCTTCCGGATTCGGCGGTCCATGCGGGAAGCGCAACCGGGGGAGAGTATAGCGCATGCGTCGCGATTGCACAACGACGCGAACGGAAACGGCGGGGCCATTCCGTTCTCCCTCTCCCCGGGGGAGAGGGCCGGGGTGAGGGCGTCGGCCAGTCGAAATCTCAATCCCCTCACCCTGACCCTCTCCCGGGGGGAGAGGGAATCGTCTGCCGAACCGGTACGGCCTGGTTCAACGCGAAATGAGAAGATCGGAATGGGCCTGACGGAAACGGGACGCCGCCGCAGTGGCTGGCTTCGCCGTGCGAATCAGGTATGGGGCAGCGTCGGCGGGGTCGGCCCGGTATCCGTCCCGAGACGGCGGGACATCGGCACGGTGGATTCGTCGTCGTCCGGTTCGGCCCAAGCGCCACCGTCCGTCGCATCGCCCCCCGCCGCGTCGCTGGTCACATCCTCCCGGAGGCGGAAGCGGCGCATGGTCTGGTCCAGGTCTTCGGCGAGGTCGGCGAGTTCACGGGCGGCCGCGGCGGTCTCTTCGGCGTTGGCGGTGTTCTGCTGGGTGACCGATTCGACCTGGGAGAGACCGGTATTGACCTCGGCGATGCCGCGGGCCTGCTCGGCGGTGGCAGCGGCGATCTCGGCAACGAGTTCGGTGGTGCGGCTGATGCGCTCGACGATCTCCACCAGGGTCTCGGCCGTGGTCTGGGCGGACGTCACGC
>CAZKKD010000132.1:0-9432 GCA_964553265.1 uncultured Planctomycetales bacterium
CCGGAGCACGCACTGGAGCAACGCGTGCTGCTGCGCGCAGCAGGGAGGCAGGCGGTGGGGCGCCTAATACCACACCTGCGGAAGCTGGAACACGGGCAAGGGGGTGGGGCAGGGGATGTGGACCTACCACAATGCGCTCCGGCGGGACTACGACGTGCTCCTCCTGGGCAAGCACATGGACTTCCTCACCGGCGGGCACTCGGTGATGAACCGCATCGCCGACTTTCTGGAGCCGCTCAACACGGCGCCCCGGCCGGTGATGAACGCCGACGGCGCGCAGGAGTTCAGCATCGATCCGGGTGACGATCGCCGCTTCCACAAGGGCGACTGGGCAAGCGCGGACCAGGCCATCGAGTTCCTGCGTGCGCGCAAGGACGGGGACCGGCCCTTCTTCATCTGCCTCAACCCGGGGCTGGTGCACGCCGCGTTCCGGACCAACCGGCGGTGGCTCGACAGCATCCCGGAGGATCTGGTGGACGCGCCGCCGATGGACGAGACCAACCACCCGGCCGACGTCTACCAGCGCGCGGCCAAGGCGTGGCGCTACGGGTTCGACGAGGAGACGGTCCGGACGATCCGGCGCATCTACTTCGCCATGTGCGCCGAGGCCGACGCCATCGTCGGAGACCTCCTCTCGGCGCTGGAGGAGACCGGGCAGGCGGACGAGACGCTGGTCATCTTCTCCGGCGACCACGGCGAGCTGGCCCTGGAGCACCAGCAGTATTACAAGATGAGCCTGCTGGAGGGCTCGGCGCGGGTGCCGCTGGTCTTCTGCGGGCCGGGCATCCGGGCCGGGCAGCGGATCGAGACGCCGGTCTCGCTCGTCGACATCGCGCCGACCCTCTGCGACTGGGCGGGTCTGGAGCCGCGCGCCTGCTTCGACGGGGAGTCGCTCCTGCCGCTTGCACGGGGCGAGACGGACCGGAGCCGCGGCTGGGCGCTGGCCACCTACTGCGGGGTGACGAGCAACACCATGTCCTGGATGCTGCGGAAGGGCGACTACAAGCTCATCGTCCACCACGGCTACCCGTCGCGGCTCTACAACCTGCGCGAAGACCCGGAGGAGCTGGACGACCGCATCGACCGCGAACCGGAGAAGGCGGCCGAGCTCCTCGCGATTCTCGACGCCCAGGCCGACCGGGAGGCGACCTACCGGACGTGGGAGGCCTACCGCCGGCACAACTTCGCCCAGTTCCAGCGGCAGGCGAAGCGCGGGCTGTATCTCGACACCTCCTACAGCCTGGCGGAGCACCCGTCGTCCGACTACCACGCGATCATGGACAACGCCTTCACCGGGTGGGACGACGCGGACGAGGCCCGCGTGAACGCCTGGCTCGCGGAGGGGTGAGGGCGGGGCCGGTGCGGTCTACGATGCGTCCGGCTCGCCTTCCGCGCGCCAGCGGTCTTCGATGCGGATGGCCTGGTGGGGGCAGGCGTCGGCGCACTTCATGCACATGTGGCATTCGTGCGGGTCGATGACGCCGCGCTCGATGGCGTCCACGCCGCAGACGTCGTCGCAGGCGCCGCAGCGGGTGCAGCCGTCGGGATCGACCACCAGCCGGCGGGCGCTGTGCTTCGCCGCCCAGGCGATGGCCTCGCGCCACGGGCAGAGGTAGCGGCACCAGACGTGCGGCACCGCCAGCGCCGCGAGCGCCACCATCACCGTCGCGAGGAGGCTCGCCGGGTCGTAGACCTTCGCGAAGCCGAAGTGGACCGGCGAGGTGATGCGCAGGCTGGCGATCGCGGCGAGGACAATGACGGCGAAGCTCACCAGCCGCAGCCGGCGGAGCGGCTTGGCCCACTGCCGCATTCGCCAGACAAGCAGGAACACCAGGAGCACCAGCACCTCCGACCAGTAGATGCTCGCGTCCTCGACGAAGAAGATCCGCGTCACCGAGAGATACCCCATCCAGAGCAGGAAGACCCCCGCCACCCCCAGCGCGAGGCCCAGCAGCCGCTTGCTGAAGGGATACCCCTCGCGCTTGCGGCGCCGGTGCCAGCCGCCGAAGACGAGGCCGGCGAACTCCTGCAGCGCGCCGGTGGGGCAGATCCACCCGCAGAAGGTGGGGCCGAAGATCATGCTCGTCACCAGCACCGTCACCGGGACGGAGCAGTAGTAGAGCGCGACGATGTTCTCGCGGCCGATCTCGTTCAGCCCGCGGTGGAAGTTGCGGATCATCCCGAAGACGCCGAGGCAGGTGAAGACGACGAAGACGAAGATGAGGAGGCCGAAGATCTGGTTGACGCGGCGGTAGGTCTGCCGGTGCTTGCGCGGGGCGAGCGCCGGAAGCACGGCCAGGAGGCCGAGCGCGAGGATGGTGAGGAGCTCGACATAGCTCCCCTCCATGCCGGTGAGCGCCTGCTCGAGCAGCTTGACGTTGCTGGAAAGGTCGGCGACCCAGCCCTCGAGCGATTCGAGCCAGGTGGGCGCGTCGGTCACGGCGCATCCTCCGGCAGCGGGTGCGGCGGTTCGGCGAGGCGGAGCGCCACGGACGCGCCCTCGGTCGGCGGAACGGCGGCGTGCGCCAGGTGGGCCACCAGTGTCGCCGCGTCGCCGACCTGCAGGCGGACCTCGCGGAACGCTCCGCGGTCGCGCACACGGAGTACCGTGGCGGTGGCGAACGCGGCCCCTCGATCCTCCGTGTCGCCGGCGAGGGTGAGAGCCTCCGGACGAATCTGGACGAATCCGGCGTCGCCCGGCGGCGTGTCGGCCAGGGGGAGGGGCCCCACGTCGGTCCGGGCCGTCCAGGCGGCGCCGTCGCGGACGAAGCGGGCGGGGAGGACGTTCTCGCCCCCGGCGAAGCGGGCCACGAAGGAACTCGCCGGCCGGCGGAAGAGGGCGTCGGGCCGGCCGACCTGCGCAATCCGCCCGTCGCGCATCACCGCCGAGCGGGCGTCGAGGGTCCAGGCCTCCTCGCGGTCGTGCGTGACGTGGAGAACGGTGACGCCGGTCTCGCGGTGGACGCGGTGGAGCGTCTCCAGCATGGCGGCGCGCCCCTGCGGGTCGATCATGCCGAGCGGTTCGTCGAGGAGGAGCACCCGCGGCCGGACCGCGAGCGCGCGGGCGAGGGCGACGCGCTTGCTCTCGCCGCCGGAGAGCGTGGCGGGCCGCCGGCCGAGCAGGTGCGCGACGCCGAGCAGGTCGGCCACGCGGCGGCAGGCGGCGGCCTCCGGTTCGGAGCGGTCGGCGAGGTAGCGGAGCCCGAAGCGGATGTTCTCCGCGACGGTGAGGTGCGGAAAGAGGTCGGCCGTCTGCGCGACGTAGGCGATGCGCCGCCGGTGGGGCGGGGCGTCGGTCAGGTCCTCGTCCCCGAAGGTGATGCGCCCGGCCCGCAGGCGGTGGACCCCGGCCAGCGCGCGCAGGAGCGTGGTCTTCCCGCAGCCGGACGGCCCCATGAGGACGAAGTATTCGCCCGGGTCGAATGTGATCGAAACCGGCCCGAGCGCGAACGCGCCCAGTTGTAGCGTCAGGCCGTCGCAGGCGAGTGCGGCGTTCATCCCCGGTCCTCCGCGTCCACGTGCGCACCGGGCAGCAGCCGCCCGGCCCACTGCAGCAGGAGGAACATCCCCGCCGAGAAGAGGAGGAGCGTCGCCACCAGGGGCGCGGTCTCCACGAGGCCGACCGCGTTGAACCGGTTGAAGGCCGCGACCGGTGCGGTCTCCGGCGTCGGGGCGATGAGGATGATGGCGCCGAACTCGCCCGCCGCCCGCGCCCACGCCAGGATGGCCCCGAGGACAATCCCCTGCGTCGCCAGCGGCAGCGCCACGCGCCCGAACGCCCCCCACGACGAGGCCCCCAGCGTCCGCGCCGCGAGTTCCAGCTCCTCGTCGACGCTCCGGAACGCGGCGAGCGCGCTCTTCACCAGGAAGGGCATCGCGACAAAGACCTGCGCCGCGACGATGCCGAGGAGCGTCCCGTCCACCGGCACGCCGAAGACGCGATGGACCAGGCCGCCGATCGGCTGCTGCCGGCCGAGGACGAGGACGATGGCGATCCCGGCCGCGGACTGGGGGATGACGATGGGGAGGTCGATGAGCGCCAGGAGGAGTGCTCGCCCTGGAAACCGCAGCCGCGCCAGCGCATACGCCAGCGGCACGCCGAAGAGCGCGATGCAGCCGGTCGCGATCGTGGCGGTGAGCACGGTGAGCCCGATGGCGTCGCGGATGCGTTCGTCCCGGAGGACGCGCTCGACGTTGTGGAGGTCGACCCCGAAAACGACCAGCACTACCGGCAGAAGCACCAGGAGCCCGAGCAGCATCCCCGCCCCGAGAAAGACCCGCGCCGCCGGCGACGGCAGCCGTCCCCGCGCGCCGAAGAAGGCCGTCAGGAGGAACCAGAGGAGAAAGAGGCTCTCCCACGCATACGGCTGGAGGAGCGTAAAGCTGAGCGTAAGCGCCCAGAAGTAGGCCAGGAGCCGCAGGCTCCGCGCACAGGCGGTGAGCCCCAGCAGGAAGAGGATGAAGAGCGGCTCCGCGTTCGAGAGCGCCAGCCGCTGGAGCGGCTCCGGCCACCACGGCAGGCGAATCTCGACGAAGAGAAGAAAGAGCGCGAAGTAGCTGGCGACGAAGGCGACCCAGTGCCGCGTCGGCAGGCGGCGGTTGACCTGGACGCCCACGTAGACGACGAGGATGTTGACCATCAGGATCGCGCCGCTGGTGAGCGGGTCCGGCGCCAGGCGGCGCCCGAGAAACGCGTGCGCCGCGATGAGGAACATCACCCCGCCGCCGATGAGCCCATCGACGCGGCCCCGCCAGAGAAGCATCCCCAGCACGCCCTGGGCGAGCAGAAGGAGGAGCGTGAAGAGCTCGATCGGGTCGTGGAGCCCGAGGGCCGAGAGGATCCCATAGGCGCCGGCGTGCGCGCCGAAGAGGACGGCCGCGGCGATGCGCCGGAAGCGGGCGTCGGCGGGCGCGTTCACGGCGCCGTCCGCAGCGGACCGGCGCGCTCCGCGAAGGAGGCGAACGGCCTGAACGCTTCACGCGGACCGTAGAAGCGCGGCGGCGCGAGCGGCCGGAACCCGTGCCGCGCCAGCGCCTCCTGCCGCCGGACCAGGAGATCCCGGACCAGGCGCACCGCTGCGTCCGGGTGCTCGGCGCTGCGGGGGACGGTAAGGCTCCAGATCACGGGCGCGCCTTGCACTTCCACCTCCATCGGCTCGCCCGCCTGCAGCTTGCGGAAGGTGACCGAGACGACGCTGTAATCCGCATCCGGGTCGCCCAGGTGGACGCGCGGGTCGAGCGGGATGTGGCGGATGTCGCGCGCGATGCAGATGGAACGGTAGAGGAAGGCATAGTCCACCTCGCCCGACTTCAAGAGCGGCGTCAGGCGCGTGACGTGGTCGACGACCTTGTCCGTCTTCGCGAGGAGGCGGTCGTACAGCCCCTCGGGGCCGGCGAGGCGTTCCTGCAGCTTCCAGACCAGGAGCGCGCGGTAGCCGATGGGCCCCTGGCTCTCGTCGACGCGGCCGAGGCGGACGTCCTCGCGGAGGAGGACCGCCGGCCAGTCGGTCTCGACCGCGTCCACGGCGGGGGCGCGCGCGCCGACGCCGAGGACCACCTCGTCGGTCGCGAAGTCGAGGCGTCCGTCCGTCTGTGCGGAGAGGAGTTCGGCCACCAGCGCACGGTCGGCCACCATCACGAGGTCGCAGGGCCGGCCGAGTTCGGCCACCTTGCGGCAGGCCACCTGGCTGCCGCTCCCCTCGGCGAGGAGGTCGATGCCGAGTTCGCCTTTCAGGGCGGGCCGGAGGTCGTCCAATAGCGGCGTGAGCCCCGCGGCGTGGAAGACGCGGACCGGGATGGCCTGATCGCGGTCGGGACCGCCGCGCAGCCAGAGTGCGCCCCCGATCAGGACCAGGCCGACGAGGAGAAGCGGAACGAGTACGCGGTGCATGATGCGTCCTTTCCCGTGCCGGTCGGCGCCGGCCGTTGCGGGCGAAGTCGGTCAGGCGTCGGTGTCCCGGGCCTGCTGGCGGCGGAGGCGGTCGGCGGCCCCGACCGCGGCGCCGAGGGCGACAACGGCCTGGGCGTCCTCGGGGATGAGCACCGGTTCGCCGAGGTGCTCCTCGATGGCCTTAACGACCGCCCGGTTGTGCGCGCCGCCGCCGACAAAGCAGTATGCGGGCCGCCGTCCGACGCGCCGGAGCATGCTGGAGACCCGGCCCGCGATGGCGTCGTGGGCGGCAGCGGCGATGTCGCCCTTCGCTTCGCCGCGCGCGAGGAGGCCCACCACCTCGCTCTCGGCGAAGACGGCGCAGGTCGAGTTCATCTGGAGCGGCGTCTCGCTCGCCAGCGCGTCCTCGACGAAGGTCTCGTAGGGCAGCTCCAGCTTGTGCGCCAGCATCTCCAGGAACCGGCCGGTGCCGGCGGCGCACTTGTCGTTCATGCCGAAGTCCTCCACCTCCCCGTCGTCGGCGAGCGCGATGACCTTGGTGTCCTGCCCGCCGACGTCGAGGATGGTCCGCACCCCGGCGTCCGGCGGGGTGGCGTGGCGCACGCCGAGGGCGCAGGCCTTGATCTCGGTCATGACGGTGTCGCCGAAGTCCACGAGCCGCCGGCCGTAGCCGGTGGTGGCGATGACGTCCGCGTCCGCCCGGCTCCGGCCGTCCTCGGCCAGGACCGCGTCCAGCGTCTCGGCCGCGGTGCGCGCCGGCAGGTTTCCGCTCGGCACGATGCGTCGTCGGCGCACAACGCCGTCCTCCACGATGACGACCTTGATGGTGGTCGAGCCCACGTCCACGCCGACGCTGATCACGATGCATCCTCCACGGTTTCGAGAAAGGCCTCCAGGCGCACGCGGAGCTGCTCGGTGTCCTCGAGGCTGTAGTCGGTCCGGAGATTGAGAAACGGAATGCGGCGGTCCTTCAGAACGCGCTGCAGGCGGTAGGCCTCGAAGTCGAAGAGCTGGCAGAGCCGCAGGCCGTAGTTGACCACGCCGTCGGCGCGGGCGTCGCGGACGAGGTCGAGCACGCGGCTCATGCGCGTCGCCTGGCTCACGAAGCAGGGGCACGGGCTGGCGAAGACGTAGCGGAGCGCCAGCGCGCGCAGGAGCGCCGTCCAGCCGCGTTCGTCCACCACCACCGGGTCGAAGAGGCTCTGGGCGCCGGAGCAGAGGGTGTCGGCCACGATGTCGGCGCCGGACTCCTCGATCAGGTTGAGCGCCTTGAAGTTGGGCCAGAGCATCGGCGCGCCGGTGAGCACCAGCCGGGGACGGAGGCGGGCCCGGTCCTCGGTATAGCCTTCGGCCTCGGCCAGGACGGCGCGCGTCCGCCGCTCCCACTGGTCCGGGTCGGCCCCGGCGAGGGCGGCCTGGACAATGAGGTGGAAGTCGCGGATCGAGAGCGCGCCCGGCGCCTCGATGCGCGCCGCCTGCAGGGCGCGGACGAGGCGTGTCTGCTCGCGTGACCGCTCGATTTCGCGCAGCAGGGCGCGCCGCCGGGGGCGCTTCGGCAGATGATCGGCGAGGAAGCCGGCCAGCCGGTCGAGCTCCTCCGCCATCGCCGCGGCGTGCCGGCCGGCGTCCTGCTCGCGGGGGAGGGCGAGGGTGAAGGTGGGCGCAAAGTCGGCCAGGACCTCGCCGAGCTTGGTCTTCGCGTCGCAGCTCGCCGGCAGCACCAGCGCCGCGGCGCGCCGGGCCACGCTCTCGGGGTCGAGGAGCATGGCGAGCGAGCTCTTGGCGAGGGGGCAGATCTCGCCGCTGAAGACCTCGTCCCCGGTCGGGACCAGCGCGGCGTTCCCGCAGTCCAGGCGCACCGGCCGCGCCCCGGCCGCGCGGACGAGCTCGGGCGGGACCATCCCGCAGTAGACCCCGACCAGCGGTCCGTCCCAGTCGCCGGCGGGCCGGGCGAGCGCCTCCTCGAACCAGTCCATGCCGGCGGGCCGGTGGGTCAGGTCCTGCTGGAGGGCGGTCTGCTGGTGCGCGACCGCGCGGGACCGCTTGCGCACGCCGGGGCTGACGCGCTCGGGCGGGGTGAGGCGATAGCGGGCATCGAACTGCGGGTCGCTCATGCGAAGCTCCGATCAGCGAAAGCGGCTTTCGGTGACGGTCACGCCGGCGTGCTCCAGGCTCAGGCATCCGTCGCGCGGGCACTGCTCGACGCAGCGCAGGCAGAGGTGGCAGTCGTAGCAACTCACGTCCTCGTGCTGCATCTCGGCGCGGACGAGATCGATATCGACGGGGCAGACCTCCCGGCAGACGCCGCAGCGGTTGCACTTCTCCGCGTTCTTCCGGAGCCGGAAGAGCCCCCCGCGGTTGAAGAGCCCGCTCACCATCCCGATCGGGCAGAATCGGCACCAGAGCCGGCGGCCCATCGCGAAGCTGACGAGGAAGAGCGCAGCCACGGCGACAAGCCCGTACCGGAAAAAGCCCCACGCCCACTCCGTCCCCGGCAGCGCCCGGAGCGTCAGGGGCGCGCCCATCGACGCCGGGCAGAGGCTCTGGTGCGGGCAGATCTTGCAGAACGGATAGATGGGGATCTTGCAGCCGGCGAAGCGTCCCTCCGCGTCGAGGTGCGCGGTCGCGCGCGCCATCGCCAGGGTGAGCCCCCCGATGCCGATGCCGGAAAAGAGGTAGGCCAGCTTCACCGGCCGGGACGGGCGGTAGACCGTCAGGCCCAGCTTGCGGCGGCACCAGTCGATCCCGTCGCCGACCGTGGCGAGCGGGCAGATCCACCCGCACGCCCAGCGCGCGGTGAGGAAGGAAAGCACGAGAAAGAAGAGAAGGCTCCCGAGCCCCAGGTGGAGCGCCGCGGCCGCGCCCGCGTCGCCCGCGGCGGCGGCGGTGAAGTCGGTCTGGAGCACGCGCTGCGCGAGCTCGATGTTGCACCCCTGCACGTAGCCCCCGTCGGGCACGAAGCGGCAGACCGCGCCGGGCAGGTGGAGTTGCTTGTCGTCGCGCTGGGTGACGGGGGTCATCTCCGAGACGTTCATGACCGTGCCGCTCATCGGCCGGCGGGCCTCCATCGCGCGGTAGGCCTCATAGCTTTCGCGGAAGAGCCACCCGCCCAGGCCCAGGATGAGGAGCGCGGTCACCCGCACCACCCAGCGGAAGCGGTGGAGCGACAGGAGCGGCTGGACGAGGACGAGAAGGCTTACCACCCCGCCCATCAGCCAGCCCGGCCGGACCAGGATCCCGTAAAACCCCGCCTCGCCCGCCGGCACCGTCCGGTAGCCTTCCCAGATGCCGAAGGCGAAGAGGAGCACGCCGAGGGCGGGCACGAGGAGAAAGATCCGTCGCGCCCGTCCGCGGGGCAGGTAGATCGCCGGCAGAACGACGATGACGAGGGCGGCGATGAGCGGGGATTCGAGCGTGCCGAGCCAGCGTGCCGCCGGTTCGTGCCATGCGGCGAGATGGTAGAGAACGGAAAGGCCGAAGAGCGGGCCCGCGACGGCGAGTACGCGCCCCGCCGGCCGATCCGCCCGGCGGACAAGCGGCGG
>CAZKKD010000133.1:0-9403 GCA_964553265.1 uncultured Planctomycetales bacterium
TCGTTCGTGGCCTGGAGTTCTTCGTTCGAGGTTTCGAGTTCTTCGATCGTGGCCTGCAGGTTTTCCCGTGTGAATTGCAGTTCCTGCTCCAGGTCCTGCAGGCGCTGGCCGGTCTCGGCATCGAGGTCGTACTCGGCAGGGGCCTCCCCGACGGCGGTCGGCGCATCCTCGACGCTTTCGAAAAAGACGACCACCAGCGCTTCGTCGCTCTTGCGGCCGGGCAGCGGACGAATGCGCAGGCGCAGCGTCCGGGTCCGGTCGCCCTCGTGGAGGCGCACGTTGGAATAGGCCAGGTCTTCTCCGGTGCGCAATACCTTCTGGATGCCAGTGGCCAGCGGGATGGCCAGTTCGCGGTTCACCATCTTGGAGATGTCATAGACGGCCCGTCCCGTCGGAACGCGGAAGACACCCGAAGGGTCCCCCAGGGTATGCAGGATTTCCAGGTTCTCGCTGACCACAACCGCCAGCGGCGCATAGGAATCGGCAAGGCAGTCGAGCAGGCGCGTGGTAAGCCGCTCCTGCTCCCGCAGACCACCGCGGTGCGGGCGTGCAAATCCGCCGGCCGCGAGCGGAAGCGGCTGAGCGCCGGAGGAAGGCGCGGGGCGCCCCTCGGACGGCGGCCTGGCCGCAGCCTTGCCGCGGGCCCGATAGATGCGGGCCTTGCGGTCGACCGGCTCGAAACAGTCTTCCATGTCGCCGACCGTTTCGCTCGTGCCCAGCAGCAGAATGCCTCCGGAGTGGAGGGAGAACGCGAACATCTCCAGCGCGCGCTGTTGAAGATTGCCCTGCAGGTAGATCAGCAGGTTGCGGCAGCTGACCATGTCGATGCGCGTGAACGGGGGGTCCTTGACCAGGTTGTGCTGGGCGAAGACAACCATCTCGCGCAGGCTCCGCGCCACCTGGTACTGATCGCCCCGCCGGTAGAAGTATTTCGCGAGGAGCGCCGGGTTCAGGTCGGCGGCGATGCTCTCCGGGTACACGCCCACGCCGGCCCTGGAGATGGCGTCGCGGTCGATGTCGGTGGCGAAGATCTTGATATCGCGCGCCAGGTCCATCGCTTCCATCGCTTCGCGACAGAGAATGGCCAGAGTGTAGGCCTCTTCTCCCGTCGAGCATCCCGCCACCCAGAAGCGCAGCTCACGGTTGTTGCTCTTGGAGAACAACTCGGGGAGGTGGCGCTCCCGCAGCGTCTCCATCACCCACGGATCGCGGAAGAAACTCGTCACCCCGATCAGCAACTCCCGGTAGAGTGCGGCGATCTCGGCCGGCGTCTGCTCGGCATAGCGGACGTAGGCCTCCAGATCCTCGGACTGCGTGACCGCGATGCGCCGCTCGACACGGCGGGAGATGGTGCTGGGCTTGTAGTAGGTGAAGTCGACCTTGGTCTTGGCGCGCAAGAGCGAGAACAGGCGCGTCATCCCCGTCTCGTCGCCCAGGGCCTGCGCCTGGCGTTCCTGCCGCGTGACATAGGGGTGGCGCAGGCAGGCCAGCAGCTGCGACGGCATTTCCTCCGGGGGGAGCACGAAATCCGCCAGTCCCGTCGAGGCCGCCGCGCGGGGCATGCCATCGAACTTGGCGCTCCCTTCGTCCTGCGTAATGACCAGTCCGCCCCATTCCTTGACGGCGCGCACGCCCCGCGTACCGTCGCTGCCCGTCCCCGACAGAATGATGGCGACGGCATGCTCGCCCTGGTCCTCGGCCAGAGACCGCAGAAAGATATCCACAGGCAGGTTGATGCTTTCCCGGGGCTTCTGATCCTCCAGCAGCAACTGGCCGTGAAAGATCGTCAGGTTCTTTTTGGGGGGGATCAGGTAAATGTGATTCGGTTCGACCCGAACGCCTTCTTCTGCCCGCAGGACAGGCATCTCGGTCTTGCGCGAAAGCAACTCCACCATCAGGCTCTTGTAATCGGGCGAAAGGTGCTGCACGACAACGAAGGCCATGCCGGTGTCCACGGGCATGGCCTTGAAAAAGACCTCGATCGCTTCCAGCCCCCCCGCGGAGGCGCCAATGCCGACAACGGCGGCCGGTTTGGGCGCTCCGTTCCCCGGCGGCGGGTCTGTAGCGGGAGCCTTCTCGTTCTTCACTCTGCATTCCCCTCCGGGGCAATGCGCTCTGCCCCCGGCGCCTCTGCGATGCACTCCCCTGAACGACAGAAAGCTACACCGTATCCTGCAGCCTGTCAATGAATTGGGTGGAACCAAGAGGAGCCGGCAAGTGCCCAGTGGGGGGCGGGTCGCGGCGGCCGCCTGTGCGCCGCGAGCCGCATGGCGCGCAAGGGACTGCGGAGAAGGGGATTGGTGCGCCCGCGGGTCCCGCCGGCGAGAGCGGGCGGCCCGGGAGATGCAGAAGCGGCTCCCGGGGGGGAGCCGTACTCTTGCGGAGAATCGTCGAATGCGGTATGCTGATTCGCACGGACACTCAGGTCCTCTGTGCCGGCCCGCGATTGGTTTCAAAGAGAGGAGAACGGGATGCACTCGTGTCTTCACCGCTTGCTGACGTTCGTGCTTGCCGCGCTGTTTCTGTTCGTGTCCGCCGGGCGACCCGGGGAGGAGCCAACAGCGGATCCGGACACGGTCGGGCGGGAGCTCGACCGCATCGAAGACATGCGCATCCTGCATCGATTCGCGATCCAGGCGCTTCACGACGCGCGTGCGCTGGCCCTTTACCTGAAGGGCTGGGACGGGCCGGACCGGGACGCGGAGGTGGAGAGCCTCTTCGTCGAAGCGGAGGGGCTTTACGGGCGACTGCGGGGCCCGGACCACGGCGGCATGGCGCTTCAGGCGCGTCTCGATGCAGCGGAGGTATCCGACCCTCCGGCAGCCCAGCTCGCGCTCGTGCAGCGCGCCCGGCGGACCGTGGCCCCGGAGGTCCTGGGGCACTACCGCCGGTCGGCGGCGCTTCGGGACGACCTGGCCGACGCAGTCCGCACCGCCGCCCGGGCGCAGACAACCTGGACGGTGACCGACGAACCGCTCCCCTGGCCGGACCCGGAAACGGAGCGGGCGCGTGCGGCCGGACTTCGCTTCGGGTGGGATCTGCGCGCGGGGTGGTTCGACTTGCCGGAGGGGACGCGGAACCGCCTCCTCGCCCGCGGGGCCCGCACCGGCGTCACCACGGTCAACGTCTCGCTCGATCCGATTGCGAACTGGGCGAATCTGGAACCCGAACCCGGAACGTACGATTTCGCCGCCCTGGATGCGCTTGCCGAACGCCTTGCCCGACACGGCATGACGGTGGCGCCCATGCTCAAGACGCTCACCGGTGCGCCGCCGGGCTGGCACGTCGCGACCTACGGCGACATCTGCCGCTATCCGCATCCGGCGCGCAATCGCCGGGAGCGGAAGGCGGCCGACGAGGACGGACTCGTCCGCCGCGGCATCAACCTCTTCCACGAGCCGACGCGCGAGGCGTTCGCCCGGTTCCTCGCGGCCTACGGTGCGCACCTCAAGTCGATGGGCGCCGACCGGGTGGCCGCTGTCTACATTGACGGCGGCCTCCACGAGATCCACGCGGTCGAGGGCGTCGCGAAGGCGCTGGAAACCTACTGGGCCGACCATGGCGAAGCCGAGACGGGTGCGCCGTGGCGCTCGCCGGAAACGCTCCGCGAAGCCGAAACGCCAGACCCGGAGCGCATCGCCCGGGCCGAACGGGTCCGCGAAGAGTGGCTTCTCGAATATGTGCGCCGCGTGCGCGAACCGCTTCAGGCGGCGTGGCCCGGCCTCCCGGTGCAGACGCAGACGGTGAGCGATGACTTTCACAGGCTTTTCGCCTATCGCACCGGTCGCTCGCGCGACCTGCATGCCCTCGCGCGCGCCACCCGTGATCCCGGTACGGCTACGGACAGTCCGGCGAGCTTTCTTCTCCTCAAAAGTCTTGCCGACGGCCGCCGCCTCTGGAGCCAGGGCATCCACGACGGCTGCGGCACCTGCGGCGGCGCGGCGGTGGCCCAGACGCCGTGGTTCGACAGTACGCGGATCCTCATGGGGAGCTACGACCGTACCCTCCGCTTCCGGTTTCCCCGCTCCTGGTTCCGGTACCCCGACGGCCGGATGGGCGGCTTCGGTATCGGGGACTACTACCTCACGCCGTACCGCTGCCAGCAGTTCGCGCCGCTCCTCCTCAACACCCGGATGGCGGCGGCGGAGGTGGTGATCCTCTGGAGTCAGTCCTCCCGCCGACACGATCCGGACCGCGCGTTTTACAAGAGCGCGCTCGCCTGGGGTCACCTTCTCCACCGCGCCTTTGTCCCCTTTCGCTATATCGCGGAGGAGCAGATCCGCTCCGGCGACCTCAGCCGTTATCGTCTTCTCATCCTGCCGAACGCCCAGTACCTGCCCGATGACGTGGTCCGGCGCATCCGCGATTGGACGGAGGGCGGCGGGACGCTGTGGGGCTTCGGTGCGCCGGGACGCTTCACGGAGACAGGTGCGCCCGCCGACGCATCGCCGCTCGCCGAGGTGTTCGGCGCGACGCTGGCGCGCATGCGCGTGCCGGGGCCGGTACGTCCCGACCAACTTCAAACGACGCATCCCGAGGGATCGTTTCAGGACCGAAACACCCCGCCGCGGTCCTACAAGTTTGCGCGGGACGTGACTGCCGCTCTCGAACCCACCACAGGAAAGCCACGCGCCTGGTTCGCCGGGGTGGACGAAGAGGTCGCCATCGTGACGCACGCTTTCGGGAAGGGGCAGGCGCTCTGGTGCGGCTTCCCGCTGGGCTACGAATACTGGGAGGCCGCGCCGTACGAGATGGCGTTCGGCATCACCCACTTCCGCCAGCAGGCGTGGAACTTCGAGCAGAACCGCTACGAACGCTGGGCGGCGCGGGAACTGGAAGCGGCGGGCATTGCCCGACCGGTCACCATCCCCCGGGGACGGCTGCTTCGGTCCCAACGCGGCGATGATCCGGATTGGTTCCACATCCTCCGCAACAGCCCCACCTACCAGGAATACATCTTCGAAGTGGACGAACCGGTCCGCTCCGTGCAGGCATTTCTCCGCACACGGGAGGGGACGGAGAGCTATGTCGTCGGCCTGGCAAACACGGTGGGCAATTTCATGTGGGAGCGCGGCTACTTTGTCAGTACGCTTGCCGGCGGCGAAGTGGACGTCGAACTCAACCTGCCGGCCCTCGGCCCCTCCGAAGCCGAAGCGGAGGATGCAGCGGCTCCGGTGGTCTACCACGCGCGTCTCAGCGCGCCGGCGCCCCTCTTCCGCGACAGGAAGACGAAGCGCCTCCGTTTCCGCACCTGGATCCCTGATGCGCAGTCCGACGCCTTCGTCGTGGCCCCGACCGGGCAGGTGCGCCTCTATGGCGAGGCCGCGCCGGATGCCGAGGGCCCCGACACGGTGGCGGAGCGAGTGGCCGGATACGTCGACGGCGAAGGGATGGCTCCCGTCGAGCTTCACCGGCCGGACGCGGTGCTTGCCCACCTGGACAGGCTGAGTGAGAAGGACATTCTCATCGGTTGCGGCGACCGGCGCTTCCTGCCCGTTGCGGAAGAAGTGGCGGCCTGGCTCCGGACCACCTACGGGGTCGAGGTCCGCATCAGTTCTGCCGGCCCGCGGGCAACCTGCCGGAAGAGCTACATGGCCGGCTTCGGCTGGACCCGGCCCGGGGAGAACCCGGTCGATCCGGACATCCTGATCGGCAACGCTCAGGAGAATCCACTCCTGTTCGACTATCTTCTCCTCAAGCGGGATATCCGCTGGCTGCCGCTGGAGATCAACCGGGACTTTCCCGGCGTGGACGGTGCGCTGGTAACCCTCTCGTGCCCGATCATCACCGGGTCCGACGGCCAGCCGGGCGGCCGGCCCGCAGAGCCCGTGCTCGTCCTGGGCGCCACCTTCCCCGCCGGCGTCCGGGCGGGGCTGGAGGCGCTGCGCGATCTGCAGGCCAAAGGAGGAACCCAATGACCACGTACATGCGAACGCCCCGGCAGCGGAATCGCCTCCCGTTTCTCGCGACGTGTGTGCTGGCCCTGTGCATATCGGTGACCGCAGGCGAAACGACCCCCTCGCGCATCGGGGACGGCGGCCACTTTCTGCACCATCGACCGCGCGTCTACATGAACAATCCCGATGGTCTCCCGTTTTCCGTCACGATGCACCGGCACCTCTGGCCGGTGGCCTGGGGCAACAAGGGCGACTATACGCTGTGGGTGCTCGATCCGGCGGGCAAGGAGGTCGCGCGGGGAGCCATCCCTTCCGGCGAGTCGGCGGCGACGCTTCGCGTGCCGGCCGGCGCGGCCGGGGTCTATGTTTTCGCCTATGAGCCGGCCGGATACTCGCTTCACTGGGTAGAGAGCAGCCTGCCGCGCATGGGGGTGGGGCTCGGCCCCTGGTCAGAAGAAACGACGGAAGGTGGCGAAAGCGCCGGGGAGAGCCGTTGGCCCTACGGAACCTTTATTCTCCACGTCATGGCCCCCCGGCGGTGGTACTTCTACGTGCCGCGGGACGTGGAGCGTTTCCGGGTCAAGCACACCGTCTTCCGCTTTCAGAGCCATCGCGAGGACTACGGACTCGTTGTCCTCAACCCCCGTGGTCAGCGTGTCGAAGCCCTCTATGGCGGCAGGCCGGTTCGTGGCGAAGCCGGTCGCGAGAGCCGCGAGTATGCGGTGGTGCGGACCATCGAAACGGACGAGGGGACCACCGGGCGGTTCTGGTCCATCTGGGCGACCGGGGGCGATTCGCACAATTTTTCGGACCTCCAGATCCTCCTCGACGGCGTGCCCGCCTATCTGGCCCCGGCGCCGGAGCAATGGTTCAACCCCGAAACGGGACAAGCGCCGGCGCGGCTTGTTTATGACGAGTCGCAGGTGCGGATGCTTGATGAACGTGGCAGGAAGGACGAAACCGGTGCGCGGTTGAGTCGGGACCACTACCTCTGGGCGCCGGCCCCGTTCCTGGGGGACGAGGACTACAACGGCATGCGCGGCCCGCACACCATCTACCTCGACAATCCCGAGGGCCGCGCCATCGACGTCGGCGTCGGCGGCTATATCCTCCCCCGTGACCGGCGTCTGCCCGTGCTTTACGAGGTGGTGCCACCGGCCGGCGAAGCGTACACGGTAGAGGACACCTTCGGCCACCGCGATTCGAGCCGGTTGCGCCTGCCGAAGGGGGGCGCCGGGGTGCTGCGCGTGAACGTGGACGCGGTGGAATGGTACTTCTGGTCCGAACCGGCTGTGCCGATGGTGCTCGCCGGGCACCCCGACGAGGGATGGGCGCGCTTCGATCTGCAGATCGGCGTGGCGCGCCACTGGTTCTTCCGCGTGCCGGCGGGGACGGAGTCGTTCCGGGTCGGGATCGAGGCGACGGATCCCGATCACGTGCTCGACGCCGAAGTGCACGCGCCGGACCGCATCGTGGAAAAGCTCTATGTCCGCGGCGGGGAACCGCAGACGCGGGCCGTGCGCGTCCCGCCCGGAATGGAGGGCAAGGTCTGGTTCCTGCGGCTCGGGGTGGGCAGTGCCACGCGGTTTCTCTCCACGACGCCGGGCCGACCGGAGCGGGTCCGCATCGACGCATCCGTCCGCCTCCAGGGCGTGCCCGGATACCTCGCTCCGACATGGGGCCAGTGCTTCACTCCCAACGCGCCAGGGGCGGGTCCCCTGAGGCCGTAGGCGCCGGGCGCCCATGCTGCGGCTTCAGATCGCCTTCTGGCATCGGCTCGGGGCCCATGCCGGCTTCCCGTCACTCCCTCTTCAGTACCTCGTGTTCCAGTTCAACTCGCCTGGCCACGCCCGTCGCGGCGCCGTGGGCAGGCAGCTTGTCTTCTTCTGTCCTTGCCGACCGGTCCGGTACGCGCTTCTTGACGGCGCCCGGAAGGAGCAACAAGGCCAGGAGTATCGTGACGGGATCCGTGTGGGAAAATGCGTATCCGGAAAGCTGCATCCCAGCGTACATGCCGATGGAAAGGAAGCGGACCCGTGTGACGACCTTGCTGTCGTACGGACGATACTCCGTTCCGAAGATCGATCTCTCCGCGGGGAGCACCCCCAGGACAACGAGAGCGAAGAGCAGGAGTTCCATTTCCGGCCTCCGATGGTCTGGTCCCAGTGTACACGGCACACGTCCACTGGCAAGGACGCGCCCCTCTTGCGGAGACAGCGTATGGCACGGTACAATCCGTCCCCGGGGCAACGGATCGCAATCAACGGTTGTGAATGGCAGGCGAACAGATAATGTCCTTTCGCAGAAAAGCGCTTGCCGCGTTTGCGGTCCTCGCCGCAATCGCGACATTGTCCGTCCTCTGCCACGGGGTTTCGGGGCAAAGAGATGTTGCCAACTCGGCAAGCTGTGCCAACCACTACATTCAACACAAAATGAGGCTTGCGCTGCTGGCCGAAAAGAATCCGGATTGCATCCTGCCGGTCGCCGATGATTTCAGAGCGGCGATGATCGCGCTGTTTCCGGATGAAGCGGATTGGTACTCCTCCTATGGCAGCGCATGCCCGGAACGCTTCCTTCACGATGAAAGTATCGGCTATCAATACCTTGGCAGCGGACTGAACCTTTCTTCCGCCCTGCGATCCAATCAGCCCCTTTTCCTGTGTCCGGCGGAAAGCCACCAGGGCGCGTGCGAGCACTGCCATATCTTCCCGCATCCACGCCAGGGATGGTCCGGTTGTGTCGAGTCAAACGAAGAGATGATCAGGGAATTGGAGTACGTGCTTGCGTGCGTCAACAGCGGGCAGTTTTGCTATTCGGAGCAGGCAATCCGCACAATGCGTGATGAACTGGCAAAAAGGAGGTCGCTACTTCGCTAAATGGGTGCGGGAGCGGAGGGGTCTTTCCGCGTTCGCTCCTGTTGTCCGCAACGCGGGTACTCCCGCCGTCGCATGATGCCCCCCGGCACCTGCCTGCTGCCGCACCGACGTTCCATTCGACGGGGGGAGGCGCCTGTCGGAGCGGGCAGGCGGTCGCGCGTCTTGGCCTGCTCAACGGGATGGGGGATGGAACGCTGGCCGTGAGGGGGGGCACTTGTGCGTGGCTCCCGGCGTCGATCGGATCGAGCGGTCGTTCTGCACCGTAGCAGTTCGCCTCTATACTCTGAGACCCGGATGCGCGGCCGGCCCGACGCGGGCCCGGGCGCACCTTTGCACCAAGAGGAGGCGTGCCGTGAAACGGCGGCCTCGGCGCAGACCGTTTTCGGGGATGCGGCCGGAAAATCCCGGGTGAAAAAATCCGCCCCCACATCTTGACAAGATCGCCCGGACGGCTAGGCTTATGCGCTTCCGGCCGCGCCCGCAGGCGCCGCGGCGGCCCGCCGCCGGAAACGAAACACCGCGCCCCCTTAGCTCAGTTGGTTAGAGCATCGGATTCTTAATCCGAGTGTCCCAGGTTCAAGTCCTGGAGGGGGTACCAAACCACAAACGGCCGGAGAAGCCGCCAGACAG
>CAZKKD010000134.1:0-9384 GCA_964553265.1 uncultured Planctomycetales bacterium
GCATCTGTGTCCTGTGGTTTCGATCCCTTGGCAATCGAAAAGTGACGCTGTCGTGCTAGAAAGCCCACCAAGGCTGTATGGTGATGCCGCTCCGTTGGTACGCGTCTTCGCCGCCGTGGATGAGAATGCCGCCGGACGCGGCGTCGCCCGCAATGGACAGCCACCGGTTCAGGCTAGCCAGGGCGTCTGACGCGATGGTCTTGCCGGACTTGATCTCGATGGGGATCAGTTCGGCGCCCTGTTCGACAATCACGTCCACTTCGTTCCCCTTGGAATCCCGCCAGAAATGAAGCGGCGGTGTCTCGCCCGCGTTCATGTACTGTTTCGTGAGTTCGGAGACGACAAAGGCCTCGAAGACGGCGCCGCGCATGGAGTGGACTTCCAGTTCTTCGGGTGAACGGATGCCCAGCAGGTAGCAAAGCAGGCCCGTGTCCAGGAAATACAGTTTCGGCGACTTGATCAGCCGCTTGTTGAAGTTGGCATGGTGCGGCCGCAGGATCTTGACCAGAAAACTCGCCTCCAGCACGGAAATCCACCGCTTTGCCGTCACATTGCTCACGCCGCAGTCATTGCCGAGGGAGACGTAGTCGAGCAGTTGCCCGTTACGCCCCGCGCACAGGCGCAGGAACCGGCCGAAGACCTCCAGGTCCACCACGTTCACCAGCATGCGAACGTCGCGCTCGACATAGGTCTGCACGTAATTGCCCAGCCAGTCCTGCGGCGGCAGTTCCTTGTCGTGGATACGAGGGTAAAAACCCGTGAAGAGCGTGGACCACAGGCTGGCGGCTGGCGCTTTGCTGCGCAGGGGCTTCAAGAGCGTCTGCGGCGGCTTCGGCGTCCGTCCGGTCAACTCTCCGTGCGAAAAGGGCAGCAGGTGGAGAATGGCGGCGCGTCCAGCCAGCGACTGGGAGACCTTGTCGCTCAAGAGGAAGTTCTGCGACCCCGTCACCACGAACTCGCCCGGCCGATCCCGTTCGTCCACAAGGCCCTGAATGTAGGAGAAGAGATCCGGCGCGCGCTGAGCTTCATCCAGGATGACCCCATGGTCGAACCGGTCCAGAAAGCCGCGCGGATCGGACAGCGCGAACTCCCGCGCATCCGGCGCTTCGAGCGAGACATAGTCATACTTGGGGAACGCCGCCTTGGCCAGCGTCGTCTTGCCGGACTGGCGCGGCCCGGTCAGCGACAGGACGGGATAGCGTTTCGCCGCTTCCAGCAAGCGAAGCATCAGATGCCGCTTGATCATGCCGGATCTCCAGACTTATTATCAGATGTTAATATTGCACGACCCCGTCAGAAAGGCAAGGCAAAAGTCGCTTGATTGCACCAGCTTCGGGAGAGCAGGACGCTGCCAAACAGGCGCGCCAGCGGAAACCCGTTGCATTCCGCGCGCGACGCCGTACCCTCGCTTCCGGGCAGGCCGGTGCGCGTCGACGCACCGGCTGGCTCCGCTTCGCCCCGCGACCCCAGCCCCCGGAGGAATGCGCCCATGCCCGACGACGATGCCCGGCGACGACGGCAGCTCGCGGTGGCGCTCCGCTACCGGGAGGAGGAGTCCTCCGCCCCCCGCGTCGTCGCGCGCGGGGCCGGCCACATCGCGCGGCGCATCCTCGAACTCGCCGAGGAGCGGGGCGTGCCCATCCGCGAAGACCCCGACCTCGCCGATGCGCTCGGCCAACTCGACCTCGGCGACGTCATCCCCGCCGACCTCTACCCCGCCGTCGCCGAAGTCCTCGCCTACATCTACCGCATGAACAACCGCGCCCTCCAGCAGAAATAGCCCCCTTCCGCGCCCCCCGGCCCACGGATCCGAGCGGCCGCCCCACTGCGGCACGGAATTTGCATATCTCATTACAGACCAAGCAGTTCGCCAAAACCGTGATGCGCCGTCGCACTGCAACACCGAAACGGACAAGCAGACAATTCCGAGTGCGCGATTGACAATCGTCCCGATTTTCCGGTTTTGACAGACATTTTGTGCGTTTTCTTTGCCTGTTTCTCACAACCAAGCTTGACAAAACAGCATGCTTCGTTTATTTTTTTAGGATTATCGCACTATTGCTCGGTGAGGGGCCTCGCGTCCGGCCCGAACAGAAGAAATGCACGCCAGAATGCGGGAGGTACGAAAGCGGAATGACCAAGAACGATATCGTCCTTAAGATCGCCAGCGAGACCGACATGCGCCAGACCGACGTCAAGCAGGTCGTCCAGCGCACCTTTGATCACATCATCGACGCGCTCGCAAGCGAGGGGCGGCTGGAACTGCGCAACTTCGGCGTCTTCGAGGTGCGCAAGCGCAAGGCCCGCAAGGCCCGCAACCCCCGCACCGGCGAGCAGGTGATGGTGCCCGAGACGCAGGTCGTCACCTTCAAGGCCGGCAAGCGGATGGACGACATCATCGGCGGCCTTGAGGTCGGCCCCGCCGAACCGGAAGAGGGCGACGTCCCCTCCCCCGCCGACAGCGGCGCCAACGCGGGCTGCCCCCCGCACAGGACCCCGGCCCCCCCACCCCCCCCGCCCCCCCAGCGCCCGCGCCCCTGCCGCCGGCCGCTGGCGTCTTCCCGTACCGCACCGTCGCCGCCCAGCCGTTCCCCTTCGCCGCTTCATGCGGAACCGGACCGCGCCGTTTCGGCAAAGGCTTCCCCCCTCCCGGCGGGAACGGGAGAACTCCATGCCCCGCCGGCGCTTCCACCTTGGCGGCTACCGGCCGATCCGGTACAATACGGACGCCCCGGGCCGCCCGGCGCCGGCCCGGCGGCGTTCCGCCCCCGCACCGGTACGAAAGGACGCCCCCATGCCCTCGCCCCATGCCCCGCCGCAGAAGAGCGGCGCCCTGAAGTGGGTCGGCATCCTGCTCATCGCCGCCGGGGTGGGCGGCTTTCTCTACAGCCGCGGCGGGGGCGCGCCCGCCCTCGTGGCCGAGACCGCGGCACAGTTCCAGGCCGGCATCGACGCCTGCAGCGCGGGCGACTACGACACCGGGCTGCCCGCCATCCGCCAGGCCGCCGAGCAGGCCCACCGCCTCCGCCAGGCGGCCGAGGACCCGCGCACCCGCGACCGCCTGAGCGACATCGAGGCCGACGCCTACTTCCACCTCGCCAGCTTCGCGCTCCGCCGCATCCAGAACCGGACCCGCCCCGACCGCGAGGCCGCCAAGCGCGCCGGCGAGACCTACAGCATCCCCGCCGCCCTCCTGGCCGGGCCCGAGGCCGACGTCCGCCGTTCGCTCGCGGTTTCGGCCAGCCGCCCGGAGGTGCACTTCCTGCTCGGCTTCATCCTCCGCGAGCAGGGGCGCCTCGCCTCGGCGGCGGCCGCGTTCCAGGAGGCCGTCGAGCGCGCCACCGAGCCCTTCCCCAAGGCGCACAACGCGCTCGGCGACGTCTACTACATGCTGAAGGATTACGACCGCGCGCGCGAACACTTCAACATCGCGGTCCAGCTCAACCCCGAGTACGCCGGCGCGCACCTCAATCTCGGCCTCTACTACGCCAACCGCCCGCCCGACGCCCGCGACGCCGCCGACGTCGCCGCGGCGCGCAAACACCTCTCGCGCTTTCTGGAGCTGGCCGAAAAGGAAGAGAACGAATCCGCCGCCGACATCCAGAGCGCCCGCGACGCGCTCGCGGCGCTGCCGGCCCCCGGCGGGTGACGGCGTTCCCTCAGCGTTTCAGCGTGCGGTAGAGGTCCGCCAGGCGGTCGGCCCACTGGTCGGCGGTGTGGTGGTGGTTGACGGTTTCGCGGCTGCGGCGGCCCACGCGCTCGCGCAGCCGCTCGTCGCCGAGGTAGGTGCACAGCGCACTCGCCAGGCCGTCGGGGTCGTCCAGCTTGACGAGGGTTCCGGTCTCGCCCGGCTGGATGAGCGCCCGGGCCCCCGGCGTGGCGGTGGCGACCACGGCCAGGCCGCTCGCCTGCGCCTCGAGGATGGCGTAGGGCATCCCCTCCCAGAGGCTGGCGAGGGCGAAGACGTCGAGCGCGTGGTAGAAGCTCGGCATGTGCTCCTCGTCGCCGAGAAAGCGCACCGCTTCCGCAATGCCGAGCTCCCGGCAGCGCGCCTCCAGGTCGGCCCTGAGCGCCCCCGAGCCCGCCACCAGGAAGAGCGTGCGCGGGTACGCCTTCAGCACCAGCGGCGCGGCCCGCAGAAACGCCCCCACCCCCTTCTGCGGCTCCAGGCGCGCCGCGATGCCGACCAGCGGGCGCATCTCCCGGATGCCCAGCCGGTCCCGCGCGCGGGCGAAAACCGAGGGCGAGGCGGGGTAGAATTCGTTCGGGTCGACGCCGTTGTCGATGCGCACGATGCGCGCTTCCGGCAAACCCAGGTCCTCGCGCGCGAGGCGCTCCTGCTGGTCGTTGAGGACGACGAGCCGGTCGGTCCAGCGGGCGGCCCGCTGCTCCAGTTTGCGGTAGAGCAGGCTTGTCGACCACTCCATCGAGAGAACATGCGGCGTGTGGACCACCGGGATCCCGCACGACCGCGCCGCGGCCCGGCCGAGGAAGCCCGC
This sequence comes from uncultured Planctomycetales bacterium, assembly GCA_964553265.1. Classification (GTDB taxonomy): domain Bacteria; phylum Planctomycetota; class SZUA-567; order SZUA-567; family JAFGNG01; genus CAZKKD01. The sequence goes on from CAZKKD010000134.1 coordinate 4,500, forward strand.
CTTCGACGCGTGGGTGTGCACCACGTCCGGGCGCTCCTTCTGCAGGAGGCGCCGCAGCGCGATATAGGCGCTCAGGTCTTCCAGCGGGCTGATCTCCCGCCGCATCGGCAGCGAAAGGACGGTCGTCGGAGTCGGCGCAACGGGCGCCGGAGGCGGCGCCGCTTCGTCCGCGTCGTCCCCGTCCCCTGCGGCTTCCGTCTCCGCCGGGGCTTCGGCGGGGGTGTCCGTCTGGGGAGGAGCCTCTTCGGGCTGGGGCCGCCGACGCGGCTGAATGGCTTCCAGGCGTTCGGGAAAGGTCGGCGACCGTACCGGGCTCACGACGCAGAGGAGGTCCACCCCGCGCGCCGGCAGCATCCGCGCCACCAGCTCCAGGTGCCGCGCCGTGCCGCCGAGGGTGGCTTCCAGAATGTGACAGACCCGGACCCGTCCGCTCATAGCGTCGTATTGTCAATAGATTGGGGCAAAAGGCAAGTACGGAATGCCCGGGGACCGGCTCGTCCCGGTCCGCGCCGGAACCGGAGCAACCGGCCCCGTGCCGCGCGACCGGAGCGTCAGCCTTCGCGCTTCGCCCGCCAGGCGCGGATGCGCTCGCCGGTCCAGTGGACGGTCTGCGCCCATTCCGTCGGGCAGAAGAGGCGCAGCGCCGCAACGTACACGCCCAGGCCCGCCAGCCCCGCCAGCACCATGAGCGGCCCCAGCACCTGCAGGTTGGCCCCGAACGAATGCGTCGCCGTAGTGTCGACCATCCCCTCGTACCCCAGGCGCACCCCGTACACCGCCGCGCCCGCCAGCGCGCCGGCCAGCAGAATGCGCCCCAGGAAGGACGCGGCATGCCGTCCGTCGAGTTCGGGTAGAAACCGCTTCATCATCCCCGCCAGGAGCACCACCTTCAGCACGCGGCTCAGCGTATAGTCCATCCCCACCGCCACGATACCGGCACTGCCGGTATCCCCCGGCGCGAAGAGCCCCAGCCCGCTCAGGAATGCCGCCGTCTCCCCGACGAAGAGCACCCCGCCCAGGTAGGCCAGCGCCATGCTGAACGACGAGCAGAGCAACCCCAGCAGGATGGGCGTCCACATTCTCCGGTTGCTGAAGTAGGTCTGCATGAAGACGTACTCCAGCGCGTAGAAGGGCAGCACCAGCGTGAAGGCCGCATTCGCCAGCGCCGCCTGCCGGCACATCGCGAGATCGAAGTTCGGATTCTCGTAGATCTGGCGCACCATCGGGAGCGAGAGCGCCACCACCGTCGCCGTGAGCGGCACGCAGAGGATGGCGATGATGTGGCATCCCGTCGTGGCCACGCGCGCCAGGCCCCGACGGTCCGCCCGGTCCACCATCTCGCAGAAGAACGGGTACATCGCAATGCTCGCCGAGTAGGGCACCAGCCACCCGATGGTCTGGAACAGTTTCTTCCCGTACTTGTTGATGCTGATCAGCGTCCCCGGCAGCGTCGAGAGCACCCAGGTTTCGTTGTACCAGTCCCGCGCCTTGGCAAAGACGATGCCCACCAGCAACGGCAGCACCAGCAGGGCGAACCGGCGGAACGCGGGCGATCCGAAGGCGGCCCGCGGTCGGAAACGGCCGATCTCGCCCGAGAGGCCGGCCAGGTGCGTCACCACCTTTGCCAGCCCGCCCAGCACCACCCCCCCGGCCAGCCACGGCAGGATCGGCTCCTCCATCGCATACCCCAGCGCCGCCGCCGCGATGATGGCCAGCTTCACCGACGCATCTCCGAGCGCCGCCAGGAAGAATCGCTTGTAGCCGTTCAGAATCAGGTAGGTGGTCGATCCGATGGAGAGGCCGAAAAGTCCGGGAATCATCCAGCGCACCACCCCCGGGGCGCCGGCCAGCTTCTCCGCCGCGCGCCCCGGGCGCTCGTCCCAGTCGGTGAGCAAGGCTACCACATCTTCCGGCAGCAGCATGGCCAGTGACACCACCACCGCCAGCACCACCGCCTGGAGCGTCAGCAGCGACGAGGCAAACCCCCACGCCGGCGCCTCCCCCCGCTTGTCGCGCTCTTCCATGAAGACCGGCAGGAACGCCGGCCCCAGCCCCTCCTCGCCCACCAGGTAGATGGTGAAGAGGACGCTCTCGAAACCGAACGTGAAGAGCTCGAGCTGCAGCGGCGTGCAGACCCGGGCCAGCACCAGCGCCTGCAGGAATCCGCTGAACTTGAAGATGAGATGCGCCGCCATCACCACCAGGCTGGCGCGGACGATGCGGCGGCCGGATTCGCTCATCGCTCCCGCTCCACCGGCTCGCCCAGGACCGGCATGTGCACGCCGTCCCGGCGGGGGTAGAGGGGCTGGAGCGCGCGGACGTCCTCGCCGGCCGGATCGGCCAACAGCCGCTGCCGGCCGAGCGTACCCACCGCCGCCGGCGACGGCGCCGGATCGCGCGACACGATGCGGTCCTCACCCGGGCACGCCGCCGCGTCGAGCTGCGCCACCCCGTCGCCCACCACCCGGGCGTCCGGGCCGAGCTCGTTCAGGCCGGCGGCCAGGTCGGCCGGCCAGACGGCCCGCACCGCGCCGCGGCGGACGGCGCCCTCCGGGGTCGTGTCGTAGACGGCGAAAAAGATCTCGTCCCGACGGGCCGTATTGGCCACCACCAGGACCGGCGCGGCCGCGCGGTGCGCAGGCGCCAGCGCGTCGAGCGAGACGACCCCCGCCAGCGGCAGGCCGCGCGCCCAGGCGAACGCCTTGGCGAACATCACCCCCACCCGGAGCCCGGTGTACGACCCCGGCCCCACGTCGACCGCCACGCCGAAGAGTCCCGCGGCCTGGACGGCCGGATGGTGCAGGCAGCGCTGGACCGCCGGGCCCAGGCCCTGCCCGCCGCGCATCCCGGCGGTCAGGCGTTCTTCAGCCACGACGGCGCCGTCTGCGCCGATCAGTGCGGCGCCGCCGCCGTCGCGTCCCGACGAGGAAATGGCAAGCAGGCACGGTTCCATGCGGGTGCGTCTCCTCGGGCGGATGCCGACGCGCGGCGCCGCTCAATCCACTAGCGCAATCCGACCTTCGGGGGGTACGTACGGAATCGTCTTTTTCGCCGGGAGGCCGGAGGCCTTGCCTCGATGCGCATTGCGACCTGCAACTCCTCCCTCTCCCTCAGGGAGAGGGCCGGGGTGAGGGCGCGCAAAAAGGCGTCCTGCCGAACCGCCCCCTCACCCTGCCCCTCTCCCGGCGGGAGAGGGAATATCCAGCCACGCACCGGGCCATCGCTGTCTGCACCGGGGTCACTCGGGCGTGTCGGCCGGGGAGATGCGCATCACCACGCCGCGCAGACCCGAGGGGTCGTCCAATCGATAGCTGCGCAGGCGCAGCCGCTCGCCGTTGGCCGTCGTTTCCTCGACCACGTCCTCGGACGCGTCGATGGTCTGCTCGAAGAGCGCCTCGCAGTCCAGGTCGCTGCCGGGCAGGCGGAGGTCGCCCACCTGCTGCAGCCGCATGGCGTGCAGTCCCACGCCGAAATAGCGCACCGCCGCGGAGTTGAACTGCACGATCCGCCCCTCCCGGTCGATCCCCACCATGCCGGCGGGCTCGTTCTCGAACATGAGCTGGTAGAGCCGCAGTACCGCCATGCCATTGCCGAGTTCCTCGTTGCGGCGGTTGAGCGTCTGCACCAGGTCTTCCAGTTCGCGCGCCTTCTGTTCCATCCGCTCGGCGTACTCGGAGAGCGCCTTGTCCTTCTGCTTGACGAGCTCGAAGACGCGGCTCTCGCTGCAGGTCGACGCACCACCGCTCTTTCCCTTGGTCAGCTTGCGCTCGAGCTGCGCCACCCGTTCGCGGAGCTTGCGGTTTTCGAGCTGGAGGAGCCGGTAGGGCTTCTCGGCCGTTTCGCCCTTCATCCCCTGTCCTCCACAGTCTCGAGTCCGGTGACCAGCCAGTCGCCGTCGTCCGTGCGCCGGAAATAGAAGTCCCGCACCGCGCCGCCATCGTCCCCGAACGCCACCCGCACGCGGGCGTTGCGCGCATCCACGTCGCGCCGGATCACCTGCCGCTTCCGCCCGGCCAAATCGCGGCAAGTCGTCAGCAGCGTGTTCAGGTCGCGCTGTGCGTTGCGCAGGCGCAACGCCACCGCGGGAGCCAGCCGCGTCGCAAAGAGCCACTCGTTCCCGTGCGCCGCCGCCCACAGCAGGTCGTCCACCGCGTCGTCGGGATGCACCAGATCCCCGGCCGCGACCGCCTGCAGCGTTTCGGCGCGCGCCAGCGCGGCCCGTCCGAGCGGATCGTCCTCGCCCGCAAGATCCGCAAAGCGCCGGTAGTACGCCGCCGCTTCGCCCGGTGCGTCCCGCCGGTCCAGCAGGAGCTCGGCATACCCCAGGTTGGCGCGCTCCAGGTACGGGTCGCGCGCCAGGGCCCGTCGGTAGGCCGCAACCGCTTCGTCATACGCGCCGGCCGCAGCGTGGGCCTCGGCCTCGCGCAGCGCTTCGCGCGCAGCCTCCCGCTGGTTGCCGCAGGATGCGCAGCCCATCGCCGCCGCCAGGAGAAGCGCCCACAGCCCCGCACGCCCCATCGCGTCGCCTCCGTGCCCGGCCCGCTTCCGCGCCGGCGCTCCCCGCCGCACCGCCTGCCCTGCGCACCATCGTCTCCAGTGCACCCAGGGGCCGGCAGCCCGCCAGGGTTCATCGTGCCGACCGTATCGTTCCGTCGCCATGCCGCCGCGTCGTCGCGCTACACTGTCATCGCGCCACCGTGTCATCGTATCATCGCGTTGGCACGTTGGCGCGTTGCGGGCCCCGCTACGGCACTCCGCCGCGAGCCCCGCCTCCTACCGCAGAATACCCGCCGCGGCGGACCGCGTCAAGCGCTTCCCGACACAGCGGTCGCCCGCGCACGACAACGGGTTGTGACCGCACCACGCCCACCCGGAGCGCTCAGCC
>CAZKKD010000135.1:0-9351 GCA_964553265.1 uncultured Planctomycetales bacterium
CGCCTCGGCCGCCTTCGAGAGCTTGCCGATGGCGTCGGTGCCGCGGCGGTAGGTGACCACCGTCCCGTCGCGCTCGAAGAATTCCAGGTCGTTCGGATACTCCTGGCGCCAGTAGAGCGAGCCTTTCTCGCCGTAGACGTTGATGCGCAGCCCGTTCAGCTCGCCGACCGAGATCTGGCTCGCGAAAAGGAGCCCCCGCGCACCGTTGTCGAACCGCAGCAGCACGTTGCCGTCGTCGTCCAGCGCACGGCCCTTCACCAGGGCGCCGAGGTCGGCGCAGACGTCGGTGATCTTCAGCCCCGTGATGTACTCGGCCAGGTTCTCGGCGTGCGTACCGATGTCGCCCATGCAGCCGGCTTTGCCCGAGCGCTTCGGATCGGTCCGCCACTCGGCCTGCTTCGCGCCCTGCTTCTCGAGCCGGTCGATGAGCCAGCCCTGCGGGTACTGCACCACCACCTTCAGGATCTTGCCGCACTTCTTCTTCGCCTGGACGATGTCCTTGGCCAGCTTCACCATCGGGTAGCCGGTATAGTTGTGCGTCAGGGCGAAGACCTGCTTCTTGCGGCGCTTGACGAGCCGGGCCAGGTCCTTCGCTTCCTTCAGGGTCAGGGTCATCGGCTTGTCGCAGACGACGTGGAACCCGGCCTGGAAGAAGTCGCGCGCAACCGGAAAGTGCATGTGGTTGGGCGTGACGACGGAGACAAAGTCGATCCGCTCGCCCTCGGGCAGTTCGCTCTCCTTCTTGATCATTTCCTTGTAGGAGCCGTACACCCGGTTCGCATCGAGAAAGAGTTCGCGCCCCTGCTGCTTCGATTTCTTCGCCGTGCTGGCAAACGCGCCCGCGACCAGATCCACGCCGCCGTCGAACTGGGCCGCTTTGCGGTGAACGTCGCCGATAAAGGCGCCCGGTCCCCCGCCGACCATGCCCATCTTCAGCTTGCGGTTGAGTTTCTTCGCCATGCGTCCTCCTCCTATGTGAATTGGCCTGAAATCGCCCGATGGGTCCGGAATCGTCACAAGTTGCAGCGGTCGTTGGATTTTCTGCACTCCGATCCCGCCGTCAAGGAAAATTTGTGGCGCACGGGGCTTTCCTGTGGTACTGTCCCAGTAGCCATTCATTGGCATCTTCCGGAGAGCACGCAGCATGCGCATCGGCCTGTCGGTAACCTGTCGTCAGTTGCTGCCCGCCCCCGTCGTCGAGGACGGCAACGACCGCGTGGCCACCCTCGGCGACGCAGACCTCGCACGCCTCCGGAGCGCCGGCTTCGAGATCCTCGAATTGAAGACCTACGGCTGTGACCGCCTTGAGCTTCCCGCCGGCCTCGACGCTGCCCAGGCTGCTGGCTTCACGGTGCAGTTTCACCGCGAGATCCAGTTTCCCGGGCATGCGCGGTACTGCGTGGACGGATATACCCGTTTTCTCGACACCTGCCGGGCACAAGGCATTCCGCATCCTCTCGTCGTCGTCCATGGCACCGACGGCTGCTGCCTCTCCGGGGTCGAGCACCGGCAGGCGTCCGCGGAGATGCTCTCCGTGCTGGCGCGCGGGTTTCCGGACATCACGTTCGCCCTGGAACTGAACCGCCGCCGCCGCCGCGTGGCGCAGGCGTGCGACTCTTACGAAGCGACCCAGCGTGTTCTCGACCGCCTTCCCTTCCCCAACGTCGGCTTCTGTTGGGATGTCGGCCACGCCTACGCCAATGTGGAGGTGCACGGCGACCCGCTCGTTCCACCGGCGGATCTCATGGATCGCCTCTGCAGCCTGCACCTGCACGCCTTCCGCGACGGCGAGACCCATCATCCCCTGGGGGATGGTGCGCTCCCCGTCGAGGAGGTCGCTTCCGCGCTCACCACCGTCGCCTACGAAGGGCCTGTCGTTCTCGAAGTCCGGCCGCGACGGGTCGGCAATGCTGCGACGTACCTGGATGCCATTATTTCGGATGCCGATCTCTGCCGCCACGCGCTCGGCGCGGCCCCGGCTGATTTTGCCAGTGCCGTATAGAATCCGTTTCTCTGCCTCCTTTCCGCCCCTGCCCGGCGGCGGAGCGCCCGGTCGGCACGGAACGGGTGCCGCCTGATTGCCCTTGCCGCACGAAGCTCCGGAGAACCCGTGAACCGGCTGTCCCCTCCCGCCTCGCTTTCCGGCTGTTCCGCGGTGACCGATGCCCTGTCCGCCCTTTCCGGGACCGGCGGGGCTCTTCTCGAAAACCTGCACGGTTCGGCCACCTCGGTCTTTGCTTCCGTCCTCAGGCAGCACCGGCCCGGGCCTCTCATCGTGGTCGTTCCGGACCTCGAAGCCGCCGATGAGGCGGAAGAGGACCTCCATACCCTGGGCGAGACCCAGGTCTTTCCCTTTCCCGCGTGGGACGTGCTGCCCTCGGAAACGGACCACCTGGAGCTCGAGACCCTGCGCGACCGCATCCTTGCCCTCCGCCGCCTGGCGGATCGTGACGGGGGGCCGGCGCCCTGCCTCGTCACCACCGCAACCGCCCTCATGCAGCCCACGGTAAGCCCCGATGCCCTCAATGTCGGAGAACTCGCGGTCGCCCGGGGGGCCGAGACGGCGCCGGAGGCGCTCTGCGCCCGGCTCGCGGACAGCGGCTTCGAGCCCGTCGCGACCGTGGAAGCCCCCGGTCAGTTCGCCCGGCGCGGCGGCATCGTCGACGTCTTTCCATTCTTCGCCTCCGAACCGGTCCGGATCGACTTCTTCGGGGACGAGGTCGACTCTGTCTTCGCTTTCGACGTCGTCTCGCAACGATCCGGCGATGCGGTGGAGCGGGCGGTTCTGGTCGACCTCAGTACCAGCACCATTGCGGCGGCCTACCGGGGCGGCGCACCGGCCTGCACGCTGGCCGACCACCTGCCGGAGGGCGCCGTCCTCCTGGTGTTTCATCCCGACCGCTGTGCCGAGATCGGCCGCCTGTACGAGGAAGGCCTCGATCCCGCCGGCAGTCCGGTGCTTCCGTATGCCGAGGCGGCGAAGCGCTTTTCCCGGTTCGCCCGGGGGCTCGTGTCCGCCCTTGCCGGCGAAGATTGGCCCGACGCCTGGGGGGCGGCGGACGCGCCTCCCCGCATCGACTTCGCCACCCGGACCATGACGCGCCTCGAAGGATCCACCGCGCACGCGCTCGACGAGGTCCGCCGCCTGGTGGAGGCCGGCGAAACCGTCCACATCGCCTGCCACAACGAGGCCTCCCGGACCCGCTGCCGCGAGGTGCTGCTGGAGGCCGGCGGCGACCTCGCCAATCGGGTCGACCTCGCGCTCGGGCGGATCAGCCACGGCTTCGCATGGCCGGCCGCGCACTGGGCCGTCGCGGGCGACCACGAGCTCTTCCACCGTTACCGGCACAAACGGCGCGTCCGCAAGCGGGTCGCTCCCGGTGCGCCCATCCGCGACTTCACCGAGCTCCGCCCCGGCGACTACGTCGTTCACGTCCTCCACGGCATCGCCCGCTTCACCGGCATGGTCCGGCTCGAACAGAACGGACAGGAGAACGACTTCCTCACCCTGCGCTTTGCCGAGAAGGCCGACCTGTACGTCCCCCTCTCGCACATCGACCTCGTTCAGAAGTACATCGGCGGCGGCGAGGCCCGCCCCCAGCTCAGCAAGCTCGGCGGCAAGACCTGGAGCCGCAAAAAGGCCCGCGCCGAGAAGGCTGTCCGCGAAGTCGCCGCCGATCTCCTCCGCCTCCAGGCGGTCCGGCAGGCCTCCCCCGGGTTTCCCGCCCCGCCGGACACCGAATGGCTTCGCCGGTTCGAAGACGAGTTTCCTTACGAGGAAACCGACGACCAGCTCAGCGCCATGGCGGAGATCAAGACCGACATGGAGGCCGCAAGCCCGATGGACCGCATCCTCTGCGGCGACGTCGGATTCGGCAAGACCGAACTCGCCGTCCGCGCCGCGTTCAAGATCGTTACCGCCGGCCGCCAGGTGGGGGTGCTCGTCCCCACCACCATCCTGGCCGAACAGCATTTCCGTACTTTCAGCGAGCGCATGGCCGACTACCCCGTCCGCGTCGAGCGCCTCAGCCGCTTCCGCACGCCCGCGGAGCAGCGCCGCATCGTGGACGCCACCAAGGCGGGCGCCGTGGACGTCCTCATCGGCACCCACCGCCTCCTCAGCCAGGACGTCGCGTTCCGTGACCTCGGCCTGGCCATCATCGACGAGGAGCAGCGCTTCGGCGTCGAGCACAAGGAGCGCCTCAAGGAGCTCCGCGCCTCCGTGGACGTCCTGACCCTCACCGCCACCCCCATTCCGCGGACGCTCCACATGGGGCTCCTCGGCCTGCGGGACATCAGCACCCTCGCCACCGCCCCGCAGGACCGCCAGGCCATCACCACCCAGGTCGTCCGCAGCCGTCCGGAGATCCTCCGCCGCGCCATCCTGCGCGAACTCGCCCGCGGCGGGCAGGTCTACTTCGTCCACAACCGCGTCCAGAACATCGAGAACGTGGCCATGCAGGTCGCCGAAGCCTGCCCCGAGGCCCGCATCGGCATTGCGCACGGGCAGATGCCGGCCCACGACCTCGAAGAAGTGATGGTCCGCTTTCTCGACCAGAAGATCGACGTCCTCGTCGCGACCACCATCATCGAGTCCGGCCTCGACATCCCGAACGTCAACACCCTCTTCGTCAACGACGCCGACCACTTCGGCCTCTCGCAGCTCCACCAGTTGCGGGGCCGGGTCGGCCGCTACCGCAGCCGCGCCTACGCCTACTTCCTCATCCCGCCGCACCGGCCGCCGTCGCCGGTCGGGCAGAAGCGCCTGCGCGCCATCGAGGAATTCGCCCATCTCGGCGCCGGCTTCCACATCGCCATGCGCGACCTCGAAATTCGCGGCGCCGGCAACATCCTCGGCCTCGAACAGTCCGGCCACATCCACGAGATCGGCTACGACCTGTACTGCCGCCTGCTCGCGCGCGTCGTGAACGACCTCAAGGGCGAACCGACCGCCGAACTGCCGCCCGTCGAGCTGGAACTCGGCCGGGACGCCTACCTGCCCGAGGCCTACGTCGCCCTCGAGCCGGATCGCCTCCGCATCTACCGCGACCTTGCCGAGTGCGCCGGCTTCGAAGACCTCGAGGCCCTCGTCGCCAGTCTCCGCGACCGCTACGGCCCGCCGCCGGAGCCCGTCGGGCAGCTCGTGGCCGACACCCGCCTGCGCATCCGCGCCCGCGCACAGGGGATCGAGTACATCGGCCGGCTCGACCGGGCGCTCGCCGTCGGCATCACCGAGGACGCCCGCAATGACGTCGTCGCCCGCATGCGGGCCTCCCGCCGGCGCGGCGGGCGCGCCTTCACCAGCCTCTCCGGCGGCCGCTTCCGCTTCGGGCTCGCCCCGGACGAGGCCCCCTGGGAGACCCTCCACGAAGATCTGGTCGACGAGCTCCTCGACGCCCTCGAAGGGCGCGACCCCGAGCCGCCCGCCCCCCCGTCCGACGACGACCCCGCGTCCCATTCCGGCAGCGGGCTCCCCTCCTGGGTCTAGGACCAATACGGTTCAGTTAAGCGGTGGCACGGCCATCTTGGCCGTGAAATCATGGACTGATAGCCCATGCCACGGCGCACCGGTCCTCTTAACTGAACCGAATCGGGTCGAGGACGCGTCCTTCGCGGCAACGGAAGCGCGGGTTCCGTCCCGGTCCGATGACCCCGACCTCGCCGTCCCGTCACGGTTCTCCGGCCATCCCGTTGCCTCGAAGGGTTCGAATTCGTAACATACAGGAGAGGGTGGAGGGTGCGCACCGTGGTCGCGCCCTCCCGCAAGAGGACACCGCGCCTGTCGGGGACGCTCCAGGCATGAGTTCGCGATCCGAGTCCGCCATTTCGGAACTGGCCGAAAAGCTGGCCGCCGCCTCCCCGCCCAGCGCGACGGAGAAGCTCCCCGCCGACGTCCTCGGGGGGCTTCTCGGCGGCGCGCTGGAGGGCGACGACCCGACCGCCCGCGACTACGGCGACCGCTACGCCTACCGCGCCACCATCGGCGAGGGCGGCCAGGGCATCGTCCTCGCCGCGCACGACAACATCCTCGACCGCGAGGTCGCCCTCAAGGCGCTCAAGAAGCACGGCGCCATCCGCGAGGAATACTTGGAGCGCGAGGCCCGCCTGAGCGGCATCCTGGAACACCCCAACATCCCGCCCACCTACGACCTCGGCCACGACGAGACCGGGGCGCCGTTCTTCGTCATGCGCAAGGTCGAGGGCTTCAGCCTCGACGAGGTGATGCGCCGCAGCCGGCGCGAGAAGGAGCCCCGGGGTCGCAGCGGCCGCGCCCGGAAGACCGCGTACTCCCGCATGCGCCTCCTCAACATCTTCGTCCAGGTCTGCCACGCCATCGAGTACGCCCATTCGCGCGGCATCCTCCACCTCGACATCAAGCCGCAGAACGTCAAGCTCGGCCCCTACGGCGAGGTCTTCGTCCTCGACTGGGGCTTTGCCGCCCGCAAGGACGAGCCCATCAAGGTCATGGGCGGCACGCCCATCTACATCGCCCCCGAGCGCCTCCGCCACGAGCAGCCCGACGAGCGCGCCGACGTCTACAGCCTCGGCGTTCTCCTCTATCGCCTCCTCACCGGCGAGCGCCCCTACGACGTGCGCGATCTCTCTTTCGAGGACTACCGCAAGCGTTTCGAAACGCTCACTCCCATCCCGCCGCGCGAGCGCGACCCCTCGGTCCCGCGCGAGCTCGACGCCATCGTGATGAAGGCCATCGCCAAGGAGCGCGGCGACCGTTACCCGTCCGCGCACGAGCTCGCGGCGGACCTGCAGCGCTTCGTCGACGGCGTGCCGGTCACCGCCTTCCGCGAGGGCCCCGTCCGCCGCGCCTGGAAGACGATGCGCCGCCACAGCGTGGTGAGCGCGCTGCTGGCTGCGCTCGTCCTTGTGCTCGCCGCCGCCGGGGGGATGGCCTGGCGCAACCACCGGCTCGAGATCGAACGCAGCCGACAGGCCCTCCGCCAGGCCGAGGAGGCCGCCGCCCGCCAGCGCGCCAAGGCCGCCCGCAAGGCCGCCACCGTCCCGTTCCAGAAGGGCCGCGAGTTCATGGAGAAGGCGCAGCGCGTTGCCGATCGCGAGACGGCCCGCCCCGAGCTCGAAACCGCCCGCGCCTTCTTCTCCAAGGCCATCAGCCGCGATCCCGCCTTCGACGAGGCGTTCTTCGAGCGCGGCAAGGCCCACATGCGTCTCGGCGCGATGAACGAGGCCCTCGCCGACTTCCGGCAGGCGCTCTCCCTCAACGAAAACCGCATCATGGCCCACTACTACAGCGGCGCCATCTACATGGACGTCTTCAAGAACCCCCGCGCCGCCGAGCGCGAGTTCGCCGCCATGCAGCGCATCGACGAGGGCAACGAGTACTCCAACCTCGGCCTCGCGCGCCTCCACATCCTCGCCGGCGAGTACCGCCGCGCGCTCAACCTCTGCAGCGAGATCGAAACGCGCAACCCCTCCCTCCGCGAGGTCTGGGACCTGCGCGGGCTCATCTACTGCAAGGGCGACAGCCCGCTCCGCGACCCGCAGCGGGCGCTCGCCGCCTACAACGAGTACCTCGCCACCCCCTCCCATCGCGCCTCGGCCTACGAGAACCGCGGCACCATCCGCTGGGAGCTCGGCGACGGCGAGGGGGCGCTCGCCGATTACGACGCCGCGCTGGCCCTCAACCCGAACTACATCTACGCCCTCAACAACCGCGGCTACGTCCGCTACAAGCTGAAGGGCGACCTCGAAGGCGCCTTCGCCGACTTCGACCGCGCGCTGACCGTCGACCCCGAGTACCACCAGACCTACCTCAACCGCGGCGCGGTCCGCGAGTTCCAGGGCGAGTGGGCCCTGGCCGAGCGCGAGTACAACTGGGCCTACGATCTCATCTTCCGACAGATGGCCCGCACCGACGCCACCGTGCTCCTGCGCATGGGGCAGTGCTTCTTCCGGCAGGGCAGGTTTGCGGAGGCCGAGGACGCCTTCGACCGTGCGCTCCGGTACGCCGGCCAATCCCGCCGCGCCACCCTCCGCCACCGCCGCGGGCTGGCCCGTTTCGCCCTCGACCGTTACGACGATGCGCTGTCCGATTTCGCCGCCGCCCGGGCCGGGGGGCTTGACCGTCCGTTCTACGCCGCGATGATGGAGCACCTCTGCCTCTACCGCCTCGGCCAGTCCAGCGACCCGACCGCACTCCAGCCGCTGGCGGACCAGGAGGCCGACAAGCCCTGGCTCGCCGACGTGGTGCGCTACTGGCGGGGGCTCATCACGGCCGCCGATGCGGTCCGCGCGGCCGAGACCCCCGAGGCCCGCTGCGAAGCGCACTACTACACCGGCATGGCCCGGTTGCTGCTGGAGGAGGACCCCGCCGGCGCGGCGCAGAGCTTCCGCGCCGTACTGGCGAGCGACTGGCACCTCTACAACGAGTACGCCCTCGCGCGGCGGGAGCTCGAGCCCCTGGACGGCCCGGCGGACGCCCCCACCGAGGCCGCCGCGCCCGCGGCCCCCGCACGGCCCAAGGCAGAGGAGGAATAGGCATGGCGCCGATGCACGAGGACGAGAGCGGCCCGAGTCGCTTCCGCACCACCGCCTGGTCCGTGGTCGCCGCCGCGCAGGACCGCACCTCCGCGTCGTACCAGAAGAGCCTGGAGTACCTCTGCAAAACCTACTGGAAGCCCATCTACAACTACATCCGTCGGCGCGGCTTTCCGCACGACATGGCCCGCGACCTCACGCAGGACTACTTCACCGTCTTCCTGGAGAAGGGCTTCGTCGAGGCCGCCGACCGCGAGCGGGGCAAGTTCCGCACCTTCATGCTGACCACGCTTACGCGCTTCCTCTCCAAGCAGTACCGCAAGGAGAAGAAGCACCGCAACAACATCAGCATCGACATCGTCACCGAGGACGGCCGCGAGGAGCTCCCCGTCCCCGAGCTCGCCGACGACCGCACCGCCGAGGACGAGTTCAACCGCTCCTGGGCGCACAGCCTCATCGAGCGCAGCCTCGCCCGCATGCAGGAGTGCTGCACCGAGGGCAAGCAGGCGCTGTACGCCCGGGTCTTCGCCTGCTACATCGACTCCGCCACCGACACCGAGCCCAAGACCTACCGCGAGATCGGCGACCTCCACGGCCTGTCGGAGACCGACGTCACCAACTACCTCCACCGCGGGCGCAACATCTTCCAGAAGCTCCTGCGCGAAGAGGTCCGCCAGTCCGTCCTCACCGAAGCCGAAGTCGACGAAGAGATCGAAGAACTCCGCCGCCACTTCGCCTGACGCGGCCGGCCGGCGCCTCAACACGGAAAGGCAACGGCGAATCTGCGGCCGGCATGCACCTGCGGACCGTGCTGGTCGCGGTCCGCGAGGTCCCCAGGGG
>CAZKKD010000136.1:0-9302 GCA_964553265.1 uncultured Planctomycetales bacterium
GGGGCGCCGAGGGGGCCCAGGTCCCCTGGGAGACCACCATGCGCGGGCACGAGGAGACCGCCCCCTGGCTCTGCCTGCAGGAGCGGGAGATCCACATCTCGGCCGACGCCGCGCGCATGTTCTATCTCTACGATCAGCTCACGCCGGACGCCGACGCACTGACCTCGATGGGCGCGGAGTTCGCGATGGAGACGGCGCGCTTCTACGCCAGCCGGCTCCGCTGGGTCGAGGACGGCGGCTACTACGACCTTCCGGACATCGGCTGCCCCGACCAGTACCACACCTTCGCCGACAACAACGTCTTCATCAGCCGCTTCGCCCGGTGGAACCTTGCCTGGGCCGCGGACCTGGCCGAAACGGCCTCCCACGAAGGCGTCCGCAAGCGCATCGGCGTCACCGACGACGAGGTGGGCCGCTGGCGCGACATGGTGGCGAAACTCCGGATTCAAACGGCGGGCGAGGACGGGATCGTGGAGGAGTTCGACGGGTTTTTCGATCTCGACCCCGACCTCGACGGCATCAGCGAAACGTACTGCCGCCACAGCCAGGCGGTGAAGCAGCCGGACGTCCTGGCCGCGTTCGTCGCGTTCGAAGACGACTGGCCCCTGGAGGTCCGCCAGAAGAACTGGCGCTACTACAACGACCGCACGCTCCACGGCTCCAGCCTCTCGCTTCCCGGCATGGCCTACGCGGCCGCACGCTGCGGGCTGAACGACGATGCGCTCTATCACTTCGCGCGTTCGACGCGGATGGACCTGGACGACGTCAACCTCGACACCGAGCGGGGCGTGCATGTCTCCGGCGGGGCCGTGGAATGGGAGGCCGTGGTCTTCGGCTTCGGCGGCCTGGAGCCGACGCGCGACGCGCTGGTCCTGCGACCCAACCTGCCGCGGCAGTGGGACCGGCTTCTCTTCACCGTCCACTGGCAGTTCCAGCGCGTGCGCTTTACGGTGACGCACCGGGAGGTTACCGTCCAGGTCGCCGACGCACGGGAGACGCCCGCCGTCATTCGCGTCGGCGACGCCGACCCGGTCTCGATCGCCCCGGGCGCCCGGCTCACGCTGCCGTACAACGCCGCCTGAACGCGGTTTCGCCTCTTTCGAGGACTCACCATGCCCGACCCCGACATTGTCTTCATCGGCCACATGTGCTACGACGAGATTCACCCCCACGGCGGAGAACCGCAGACCGCGCCCGGCAGCGCCGTCCTCTGCGGCGCCGCCGCTGCCGCCCGCGCGGGTACGGACGTCGCGGTGGTCACGCGGATGCATCCGGACGACGAGCCGATCCTCCAGCCGCTCCGCGACCTCGGGGTGGCCTGCACCCTGGTCCCCGCGCCGGCCACCACGCGCATGGTCGTCATCCACCCGTCGCCCGATCCTGACGACCGGGAGATGAAGCAACTCGTCAGCGCCGAACCCTTCGCGCCCGGGGACATGCCGCCGATGAGCGCCCGCTTCGTCCATTGCGCCGGCATTACCGACCAGGAATTCACCATTCCGTTCCTGCAGTCGCTCCGGGACCGCGGCTACAGCCTCTCCACGGACATGCAGAGCTTTGTCCGGCAGGTCGACCCCGCCACGCGGGAGATTGCCTTTGCCGACGTCGCGAACAAGCGGGAGATCGTCGCCCTCCTCGACCGGGTGAAACTGGACGTGGTGGAAGCGGAACTGCTGACCGGAACCGCCGACCTCGAGGCCGCCGCCGCCGCCATCGCCGACTGGGGCTGCCCGGAAGTGCTGATCACGCGCGGGGACGGGGTGCTGGCCCGCATCGACGGCGAGACGCTCTTCGAGCCGTTCACCAACACCAGCCTGGTCGGACGCACCGGCCGCGGGGACACCACCTTTGCCGGCTATCTCGCCCGGCGGCTGACCCATCCGCCCGCCGCGGCGCTCGCGTTTGCGGCGTCGCTGGTCTCCATCAAGATGGAAACCCCGGGCCCCTTTGCCGGCACGGCGGACGATGTCAAGGCCCGCATGCGCGCCGATGGCCGGACGGCGGACTGACGTCCGCGGAGCGTGCCCGCGAGCCCTGCACCCCAACCGAAAGAAGAGAGGGCGCGCACCATGACCGAAATCCGAATCGATGCTGCGGCGGCCGGTACTCCCTACGATCCCTTCTGGAAGCGCATGGTCTGCGGCGACCGCTCCGGCCTGGCGCTCCGGGCCGACTACCGGGCGTGCCTGGCCCGCGCGGTCCGCGAGTGCGGTTTCGAGACGCTCCGGCAGCACGGCCTCTTTCACGACGACATGTTTGTCTGGCCGGCCGAAGACGATCCGCTCAACTTCCAGTACGTCTTTTCCAACTTCGACGCCTACCTGTCGATTGGCCTGCGCCCGTTCGTGGAGCTCAGCTTCATCCCGTCGTGGATGGCCTCGAACGACAACACCGTCTTCGCCGTCAAGTGTGCGGCCTGTCCGCCGAAGGATCATGATCACTGGCGGCGCCTCGTCGGAGAGACGGTCCGGGCCTGCGTCGACCGCTACGGCCTCGACGAGGTCCGCTCCTGGAACTTCGAGGTCTGGAACGAGGCCAACATCGGGTTCTTCAAGGGCACGCAGGAGCAATACTTCGAGCTCTACCGCCACGCGGTCGATGCGGTCAAGTCGGTCGATGCCTCCCTCCGCGTCGGCGGTCCCGCGACGAGCAACTACCACGCCGATGACCAGGGGGTGTTCCGGCCGATCTGGGTCGAGGACATGATCGCCTTCTGCGACCGCGAAAAACTGCCGCTGGACTTCATCTCCACGCACCCGTATCCGACCAACTTCCCGTTCGACGATGAGACGACGACGTACAAGCGCGTCTTCCGCGAACGGGACGCAACGACGACTGACCTCAAGCTCCTCCGAAAGATGGTCGACGAGAGCCCCTTCCCGCACGCGGCCATCCATGCCAACGAGTGGGGCACCTCGCCGGGCGTGCGCGACCGCGTGCACGACCACCCGTTCAGCGCCACGTTCCATTGCGAGAACCTGCTCTCCAGCATCGGGCTGGTCGACTCGATGGCGCGCTGGGTGTTCTGCGACGTCTCCGAGGAGAAGACGCCCGGGCCCGCCGAGTTCCACGGCGGCTGGGGCCTCCTGACGGTGCACGGGATCGCGAAGCCGTGCTTCCACGCGTATCGCTATCTCAATCGCCTCGGGGGGGCGATGCTCTACAACGACGGGGACGGCTGCGCCGTGGCCCGGTCGGCAGGCGCGTGGCAGGTCCTCCTGTACAATCATCACCACTATGCCGAGCCCGGCGGAGACACCGAGACGCTGGACGGCGTTGAGGCCACCATCGGAACCGGAGCCGCGCGGTCCTTCGACCTCCGCCTGGAGGGGCTGCCGCCCCGCGTCCGACTGCGCCGCCACCGTGTCGACCGGGAGCACGCCTGGCCGGTGCCGGTCTGGCAGGAGATGGGCGCGCCCGCCTGGCCTACGCCGGCACAGATCGACGCCCTCCACGACGCATCCGAGCCAGACGTCACCAGTGAGGTGGTGGACACCGAGAACGGCGTCCTCGCCTTGTCCGAAACACTGCCCGAACTCGGCATGGAATTCATTGAGATCGAAAAGGTTTGAATCCGTTCCCCAACGCCAAGGAGACCCTCATGCCCGCCGTCTACCAGGAACCCGAACACCAGGAACTCTTCGTTCCCGATGCGGACCTGACCCAGCCGATCAAGATGCACATCCCCAGCGCCTTGGGCACGCTGCCCTACGTGGTCTGCCTGCGGGTCGCCGACGCGTATGCCGATCGCCTGGACGACGTCTCGGTTCACATTGTGGTGGGGGGCCTCCGGCCGGATGACGTAACGGTCAGCGCCGGCGAGGAAGCACCGGATCCGAACCGGATTCCCTCCCGCGAGTCCGGCCTCGTCTGGGCTCTTCTCTGCCGGGCCCACCTCTCGCGCGGCGACGGAGAACTGGTCTTTCAGCACCTGCCGGACGGCCTCACCCGCGCCGATGTCCTCCTCTGCACCTGGCCGCGCTTCCTCGCCACCGGTCAGGCCGACGAGTGGCTCGCCTGCCAGGAAGACCCCGCCTGGGCGTCCGGCGGCATCCCCCTCGGGGGCATCGGCGCCGGAAAGGTGGAGATCAGCCGGGACGGACGCTTTCGGAACTTCTCCGGCAACAACAACCAGGACATGCCCTTCGAAGAACCGGACGGTATGGACGGTGCGTTCCTCTCCGTCTGTGCTGGCGGCGAGGAGCGCATTCTCGCCACGCGGCCGATGGCGGGGCTCGCACCGGCGCCCACGCTCGAAGCGGACCTCGCATTCCCACAGGCCACGCTGACGGCCCGGAACGTTGCGCCCGACCTCGACGTCTCCGTGCGCCTCGCCGGCCCCACCGTCCCGCAGGATACGAAGCTCGCCTGTCTGCCCGGCTGCCTGCTCCGGTGGACCCTCCGCAACCGCGGCGCCAGCGACGTGGAGGCAACCGTCCGCTTCGCCTGGCCCAACCGCATCGGCGCGGGCGGCGGCATCCACAAGCCCGAGACCGACATCGGCAAGGCCGACGGCCTCTACCGCTACTTCGATGCGCCCGACGGGCACACCGGCGAAGCCATGACCGGCAACGGCTACAGCGCCCTCGTCTATGACAACACGCCCAACCCGGTCAGTATCCAGGCCGACGGTCGCTACTTCGTCGCACTGCGGGCCGGCACGCCCGACGCCGTCGACGCCGACGCGACACGGGGCTCGATCCGCGCCATCCTCACCGTCCCCGCCGGCGGGGAAGCGACGGCCGAGATGGCCCTGGCCTGGGAGATGCCCCACTGGGTCGATTCGCTGCAGGAAGATCGCGGCCTCTACTGGACCAATCACTACGCCGACGGACCGGCCATCATCGAGGCCCTCTTCGCCCAGGCGGACACCATCTTCCAGGAGGGCGCTGCCCTTCGGTCGCTCCTGGCCGAGACGGACCTGCCCGACTGGCTCCAGAAGCGCCTCTGCAACTGCAACTACCCCCTGGTGACCAGCAGCGTGTTCTATCGGGACGGGCGCTTCAGCATCAACGAGGGGCCGACCGAGATGATGGGGTGCTACGGGACCATCGACCAGCGCCTGGGGGCGCATCCCGGCACGCAACTGTTCTTCCCTTCCCTCAACCGGCAGGAGCTGCAGGAGTTCGCCGACTATCAGGACGATAACGGCGGCATCAATCACGACCTCGGAGGCGGCCATTTGGAACGCGGCAAGCGCGAGCAGCCCTGGCCGGACCTTACCTGCAGCTTCATTCTGCAAACGGCCCGGCATGCCTGGTCGACGGCGGAGGCGGAGTTTGAAAACGAGATGTGGGAACGGGCCAAGCGCGCGATGGACCGGCATGCCATCTGGGCGGAGGCCGGCAACGGCGTCGCCCAGGTCGGCAAACAGACCCGCCTCGGCACCAGCTATGACGGCTACCACTACGAAGGGACCACGCCCTACATGGCCACGCTCTGGATCGCCGCGCTCCTGGTCATGCGCGAGTGGGCCGGCCGGCGTGGCGAGGACGGCCTGTTTCCCGAGATCGACAAGCGCATCGAGGCCGCGCGCCAGCGCATGGAAGCCGACCTCTGGACCGGAAGCTACTATCGCGCCTACGGAAGCCAGGACGGCCCC
This sequence comes from uncultured Planctomycetales bacterium, assembly GCA_964553265.1. Taxonomy (GTDB): domain Bacteria; phylum Planctomycetota; class SZUA-567; order SZUA-567; family JAFGNG01; genus CAZKKD01. The sequence continues at coordinate 5,603 of CAZKKD010000136.1, forward strand.
GTCAACGAAAACGCCCACGCCGGCATGCTGGCGGGCGAACCGTATGCCCGGATGCTGGCCGGCGCGGATGTCCTCCCCGGGGATCGCCTCGACGCCTGCACCGACGCACTGGTACGCCTGAACGGCAGCGACCGGTTCCGCATCCCGCCGGACGAGGTAGCGCCCGACGGCGCCTGCGAGGTCGAATACGGCTGGCTGCCCTATGTCGAGTGCTTCGGCCTTGCGGCACTGGCGGTCCGGCGCGAAGAGCGCTTCTTCGAGGTCTGGCAGCGCGTCCTCGCGGCCATGGACGGCGGGGGCAAGCATCCCTGCGACACGCGGCTCATGTACCAGCCGATCTCCGGCCTCCCGTCCTGGGGATCGTATTACATGACCGCACCGGCGAGCTGGATCGTCTACGACGCGATGATCGACTTCTTCTACGACGCCGGCGTCCGGCGCCTCCACCTCGTCCCGCCGAAGAGCGGCCGCTACCCCGTGGTGCACCCGCTGTTCTGGGGGATTGCGTCGCTGGATGCCGCCGACGGGAGCGTCGCCCTGTCTGTCCGGCGTATCTTCGGCGACGGGACTGCCTCCGTCGACAGCCTTGCCGTCCCCCATGGCGACGGCAGCGTCCTCGTCAACGGCACCGCCTGCGAACGAACACCGTGGACCGCGGTGCATGATCTCGTGCAACTGAACGAGCCGTTCCTCCTGGAAGCCGACGCCACGCTGACGTGGACAGCCCAATCGTAAGGAACCCCGAATGACTGCGAACACCGCGCCTGAGCTTCCGGACCGGGATCGCGACATCCTGCGCGGCCTCGCCGAACAGAAGGCCCGCATTGCCGACGCTCCGGACAACCGGGAGCGCCGCGAAGCCTGGTACGCCCTGGATGCCGGCAAATCCCATCGGCCGATGATCCTTGCCGAGATCGCAGGTGTGCGGGATGCCGTGCACTGGTCGGACAGCTTTGCGCTCGAATGCACGTCCGAGTGGGGCCGACAGATCGAGCACGCGTTTCGGACCGAGTTCTACCAGTACGAGACTCTGGCCGATGACCACGTCATCGAGCCGGCCTGGAACGTCGGCTGGTCCATTCGGGTCAGCGACTTCGGCGTTCAGCCGATCCAACACCATACCGCCAGCGACGACGTCCGTTTCGGCGCGCGGCGCTGGGATCCGCCCATCGCCGACCTCGACGCGGATTTCGACAAGCTCCATCCCCGCACCTACACGGTGGATCGAGACGCCACGCAGGCGACGCTCCATCGTTTCGAACAACTCTTCGGAGACATCCTGACCGTCCGGATCCGCGGTTCGTTCTGGTGGACGCTGGGGATGACCCAGACGGCGATCAACCTGATCGGCCTGGAAGGGCTGATGCTGGCGATGTTCGACAACCCCGAGGGGCTCCATCGCCTGATGGCGTTCCTCCGCGACGATCACATTGCCTATGCGCGCTGGCTGGACGCCGAGGGCCTCCTTACCCTCAACAACGAGAACGACTATATCGGCTCCGGCAGCATGGGCTACACGCATGCCCTCCCGGCCGACGGGTACAATCCCGCAGGGGGCGCGCGCACGCGCGACCTCTGGGTCCTGTCCGAGTCGCAGGAAACGGTGGGCGTCGGCCCCGAGCAGTTCGGCGAGTTCATCTTCCCGTACCAGAAAGCGATCACCGACCTCTTCGGTTCTACCTACTACGGATGCTGCGAGCCGGTCCACAACCGCTATCACATCCTCCGCGGCATGGAGAACCTCCGGAGGATCTCGGTCTCCCCCTGGGCGGACGAGGCCTTCATGGCCGAAGCCTGCCGCAGCGACGATATCGTCTACAGCCGCAAGCCCAATCCGACCCTGATCAGCACCGGCGCCTTCGACGAAAACGCGATCCGCGACGATCTCCGAAAGACGCTTCGTGCAGCCGAGGGTTGCCGACTGGAGGTGATCATGAAGGATGTCCATACCCTCAGCGACCAACCGGATCGCCTGCCCCGGTGGGTCGCGCTCGCCCGCGAAACGGCAGATGAGGTCTGCGGATGACCCTTTCCCTGACGCACTGCCGCCGTCCGCTGTGTCGAATGCTGCCCTTGCTTCTGTTCTGCATGGGCGCCGCCACATCGCTTCTCTCGGCAGGCGAGGGAGACGACACGCACCCGCTCGACCTGGCGCGCAAACTGCGCGAAGGCGGGGTGCTGACGGAGAAGGAGGAGGCCTACGTTGATCGTTTGCGGCGAACCCGGGGCCTGACGCGGACGGAAGCAGCCGAACACATTGAGTCGACGTGGGAAACTTTGGAGAAGACTCAAGGCGAGGAAGCCTACACCGAGAACCGTCCCCGTCGCGACCGGCCCCTGGAATCCGCCCCGCAGCGAGATACCGGATCCGCGTGGGTGGTCGGCGTTGCGCTGGCGCTTGGGGTCCTGTTTGCCATTCTGGTCCTGTGGCTTCGGCACTGGTGGCAGGAACGCCGGATCGAGCGCAGCCTCCGCGATGGCCGCCTGGCCGGCGACCTCCTGCGCACGCAGCTACCCGAAAGAGACGGGGACGACGATTTCGAGTAGCTGGACCGGCCTGTCGCCGGTTCGGTTACTGCAGGAGCTGCAGCACGTTCTGCGCCGAGGCGTTGGCCTGCGAAAGCATGGCGGTTGCCGTCTGGGTGAGGATCTGGCTCCGTGTGAAGCTGGTGGTCTCACTCGCCATGTTCGCGTCGCGGATGTAGGATTCCGTCGCCGTGATTTTCTCGACAGCGACCTGGAGATTGTTGCTGTTGGTGCGCAGCATGCTGGACGTGTAGGCCCCGATGCGACCGCGCTCGGCGGACACGTCGCTGATCGCCGAGTCGATCACCTGCAGCGCTTTCACGGGGTCCACGGCCAGGCTGGCGAATCCGCCGCCAAGGATGTCGCTCAGGGTCAGGTCCTTGCGTTCTGTAGTACCGTCCCCGTCATAGTCGTCGATGAGGGTCGTAAGACCCAGGTTGGCCGCGGTCATCGACCGGAGCGAAAAGACGGTCCGTTCCTGGTCCCCGTCGCCTTCCCCGAGCTGAAACTGCATGCCTCCCTTGAAGTCGTACAGCGTTTCCGTGGTGACATTTCCGGCATTGATCGCCATGTTCGCGCGATTCATGAGTTGCCCTACGCTGTTGCTTGAGAGGCCCCGGTCGTACCCGGTCTGCGCAATGGTCGTCTTGCCGGCCTCGCCCTCCAGGAAGCTGAGGCGTCCGGTCATGTTCGGGATGGAGACATTCGCCTCCAGACCGCGCATGCCCACCTCCTGGCCGTCGATATAGACCGTGCCGTCCTGCCCGGTGGTGCCGGCGGTGAGGGATCCTTCCGACGCGTCCAGGTTGACGTACCCGTCCATCCCGTCGCCCTGAGACGGATCGTAAACGTCCCAGATCTTCCCTTCCTGGGCGTCGACCCGGATCACGCTGTCGGAGCCGTAGCCTTCACTGTAGAGCCGGATCCCCATGTTGGCCGTCATGGTAAAGGTTACGTCGTTTGGCCCGGCCAGCGGCCCCGCTCCAGCGTTGTAGGCGGTCGCTGAGGTCGAGACGCCGATTCGTAGGCCGCCGCCGTTCCGTTCGTTCTGGTGGATCGTATCGTCGTCGCCGATTTCACCTCTATCCGCTGTCTCAGGGGGAGCGTCCGCAGCACGGACTCCGATGGTCGCGATTCGGTTCTCTGCCCGCATGCAGGAGTAATCGGCAACGAC
>CAZKKD010000137.1:0-9272 GCA_964553265.1 uncultured Planctomycetales bacterium
CGAGCTTGCCCTCCTGTGCCATGGAGCGGAGAATGGCGGCGGACTTCTCGTGCGGGATGGCCGGCTTGTAGGGTCGGTCCTGCGCAGTCAGGGCGTCGTAGGTGTCGGCCACCGCCATGATGAGCGCCCCGAGAGGGATGCGCTCCCGGTCCAGCCCCTCGGGATAGCCGGTGCCGTTGGGCGCTTCGTGGTGGCAGCTCGCGAGGGCGGGGACGTTTTTGAGATCGTCCGGCCACGGGATGGCGCGGAGGACCTGGGCGGTCTTGACGACATGGCTTTCGATCACGGCGCGCTCGTCGGGGGTGAGGGTGCCCCGCTTGATGGAGAGGCAGTCGTATTCCATCTCGTCGATGAGCGCGCGCGACCGGGTGTCCTCCAGCGTTGTGGCCGCCTCGTCGGAGAGAAAGCCGGAGCTGTTGAGGCGGACGAGAAAGTCGAGCCGTTCGGTGAGAAACGCATCGTCGGTTCCGTGATCGATGCCGGACCGGTTCCCGTCGTCGGCGCGCAGCGCCTCGACGAGGTGCTCGGCGCGGACCTTGCCGAAGCGCTCCTCGATGACGTGGATCCAGTTCAGGGGCAGGCGCTCGGCCTTCTGGAGCACCGCCTCGGGCACCCCCACCTTGCCGAAGTCGTGGAGCAGGCCGGCGTAGCGGAGCTCGCGGATCTGGCGCCGGGTAAAGCGCACCTCGCGGAAGCGCCCCTCGTCGACATGGTGAACGGCGCGGGCGATGTTGAGCGTGTACTGCGTCACGCGGCGGGAGTGGCCCGCGGTGACGGGATCGCGGCTGTCCAGCGCAATGCTGATGGCGTTGACGATGGACTCGATGAGGCGTTCGATCTGATCGTGGAGCGCGGCGTTGGCGACGTGGACGCCGATCTGGTCGGCGAGGAGGTCCAGCAGACGCTCGTCCTCGTCCAGAAAGCGGTCCTCCCCCTTGCGGTTGAGCACCTGCAGCACGCCCAGAAGCTCCCCCTGCCGGGACAACAGCGGCGTACAGAGCACCGAGCGGGTCCGGTAGCCGGTCTTGCGGTCCCAGGTCTGGTCGAAGAACTCCAGGTCGTAGGCGTCCGGGATGTTCCAGAGCCGCCGCGACTGCGCCACCCGGCCGGCAATGCCCCGGTCGGCGGGCATGCGAATCTCGCTGATCTCCAGCCCCTCGCCCACCATGGTCCAGAGCTCATCGGTGATCTTGTCGTAGAGGAAGAGGGTGCTACGGTCGGCCTCCATCACGTCGGTCACCTTGGCGATGACGAGCGGGAGGAGCTCCTCCAGGGCCACGCGCCGCGCCAGCTCCGTGCTCACCTCCATCACCCGGCGCAGACGCGCGTTCTCGTACTCCAGGCGGCGCAGGCGCTCGGCGGTGATGTCGGGTTCGGCGGGCGTCGATTCGGCCATGGGGCTCACCTTGGCAGGTCTTCGGGCGCGACGGTGCGCAGCAGCGCCTCGACGCGGGCGGCGCTTTCGGGCCCGGCTCGCGGATCCAGGGGCGGGCGGTAGTCCGGCAGGTCCTGCACGTACGGGCAGTCGGCCGGGAACGCCCGCGCATCGACGGCTTCCGCGACGGTCAGGCAGCGGATGTTGGCGGCGTGCCGGCGATCGTAGACGGTGCAGAGGCGGGTGACGGTATCGAGATACGGGCAGGGCGTTTCCGTGACCACCACCTCGTCGTCGATGACCACCTTTTCGTAGCAGCACCGTCCGCAGCGGCGGCAGGGATCCGTCGAGGACACGTCGCGCCTCCTGTCGGTCCGCACGGCTGTGCGCGGGACCCTTTCTCCGGAATTCCACAAGAGTTGCGGCAGCGCAGCTCTCCCCTCCAACCCTTGTATGCCGGCTGTCCGGGGGTGTCAAGGCAAATGTCCCGTTTGCCCCGGCTTCCGGCGCGCGAAGCGCCACCGAGGGGGCGTTCGGTCCGCGAACGCTTCCCGGCAGCGACCTGGAATCGCGTTGACACGTCTGCGTGCGTGGCTATGCTGTTCGTCCTGTCTTTGTCTGCGCGACGGAGACCGCCCGGCCGTTCGGCCCGGGACGGGGCCGGCAGGCCTGCCGGCGGCGCCCGTCGCGCGCTCGGTGCATTCGATGGGCAGGCGACGGAAGGAGGGACTTCATGGCGCGCGTACACAATTTCGGAGCGGGTCCGGCGGCGTTGCCGCTGCCGGTGCTGGAGGAGGTCCGCGACGGGCTTCTGGACTGGAACGGGACCGGCATGTCGGTCCTCGAGACATCCCACCGGTCCAAGCCGTTCGACGCCTGCATCAAGTCGGCCGAGGCCGGACTGCGCAAGCTCCTCGGCATCTCCGACGACTACGCCGTTCTCTTCCTGCAGGGCGGGGCCAGCCTGCAGTTCGCCATGCTGCCGATGAACATGCTCAACGGCGGGGTGGCCGACTATGTCGACACCGGCTCCTGGAGCAGCAAGGCGATCAAGGAAGCGAAGTTCTTCGGCACGGCGAACGTCCCCTTCAGCGGCAAGGACGAGAACTACGTCCGCATCCCGCGGCCGGAGGATCTCTCCTTCACCGACGACGCGGTCTACACCCACATCACCAGCAACAACACCATCGCCGGCACCCAGTACGCCAGCTTCCCGAAGTCCGGCGCACCCCTCTGCGCGGACATGTCCAGCGACATTCTCAGCCGCCCGCTCAACGTGGACGACTTCGGCTGCATCTACGCCGGCGCGCAGAAGAACGTCGGCCCCTCCGGGCTGGCCATCGTCATCCTCCGCAAGGATCTGGCCGAGCGCGTGGCGGACACGGTGCCGACGTGGCTCCGCTACACCACCCACATCGAGAAGGACTCGCTCTTCCACACCCCGCCGACGCTGCCGGTCCTCTTTGTCGATCTCGTCTGCAAGTGGATCGACGGGCAGGGCGGCCTGGCCGCGATGAAGCAGCGGAACACCGAGAAGGCCGACGCCCTCTACGGCTGCATCGAGCAGCACGGCGCGTTCTACCGCTGCCCGGTCGAGAAGGAGTCCCGCTCGGTCATGAACGTGGTCTTCCGGCTCCCGTCGGAGGAGCTCGAAGCGCGCTTCGTCAGCGAAGCCGCCGACGCCGGCATGGTGGGCCTGAAGGGGCACCGCTCGGTGGGCGGGATCCGGGCGAGCATCTACAACGCCACCGGTCTCGACGCCGTGCAGGCGCTGGTCGGCTTCATGACCGACTTCGCTGCGAAGAACGGCTGACGCGGAACCGGCCGGTCGAAGACGCACTTCCACGCGGTCCGGCGTGCCCTGCGCCGGGCCGCGTTGCGTTTCACCGGACGGACAGACGCTCACCGCGGTGTGGTCGGCGCCTGCGGAGCGTCCGTGGTTGCGTGGGTCGCCGCGTCGAGGGCGGCGCGGCGGGTGGCGGGGTTGGGCGTGGGTTCGCGGCGGGTAAGGTCCACCTCCACCCAGCCCGTTTCCCGGAACGGGAGGAGGAAGTAGCCCACCCCCTTGCGCTCCGAAGAGGTGTTCCCGTCGGTCACCCACCCGGGCCAGCCGTAGGTGGCCTTGCGAAAGCCGCCGCTCGCCTGCGCCGCGCAGCCGAGCGCCAGGTTCCGCTCGCCGCGGAGCACCTCGATCTCGGCCAGGCCGCCGCCGCGGTCGTGAAATTCGGTAATGGTGGCGCGAATCCGGTCGAACGCCAGGGGGGGCAGCGGCGCCTCGGTGACGCGGTCGGCATCGTCCGCCCAGTCGAGCGCGATGCCGCGCCGCCGCCAGACCGGCGCGCCGTCGCGGTAGAGCGTCACGTCGGCGCGCAGACTGCCGAAGGCGCGGGCGGCCCCGTTGTGCTGGTTCCAGAGCCGCACCCGGTCGGCCGTGCGTTCTCCCGCCGCCGGGTCGGCCAGGGCCTCCACCGCGGCCTCGACCGCTTCGATGCGGTGCGCGATTCGGAGCGCTTCCTCCGGGCGCCCCTCCCGCACCGCCGCGTCCCGTGCGGCCTTCAGGTCGCGGACGAGCGCGAGGGCGGCGTCCCGGACAACCGAACGGTAGGCGTCCCCGTGTTCCGCGCCGTGTCCCGTGGCGCCTCTGTCCGATTCGGCGTCGGCGGTCGCCCGGAGCGTGTCGGCATCGCGGAGCGCCCGGTCGTAGGCGGCCTCGGCCGCCGTCGCCTTCGGATGCGGCGCGTAAGGGGGCGGCAGGCCGGGAGACTTCAGCCGCTCGGTCCAGAGCGAGATCCCGAGCGCCGCAAGGGCGACGGCCAGAACTGCCGTGGAGAATCCGCGCGAACAGCGGAGCATGGGTCGCGTCCCTCCTGTCTCTCTCCCGGTCCGGTGGTGGCGTTCGCAGTGGGCGCCGGCTGCGCTGCTGCTCTTCCCCTTCCAAGGTCGTGCCGGCTGTGGAGCGGTTCGGTTCTGTCCGTCGGTCACGAAAGAAGGACGGAGGCCGTTGCGGCCCCCGCCCTTCGGTGTTTGTCGGCGTATCGCCGGTCTGGCGGTCAGCCGCGTGTTACTGCGCCACCCAGCTGGACAGGTCCGACGGCCAGTCGGTCGTCGCGGTGCCGTCGGCAACGTCCTTCGCGTAGACCACGCCCTCGGCGTTGATGATGAAGCTCTGCACGCCGGTCGAACCGTAGATGGCGGGCGTGGAGCAGAGCCCGTGCTGGTGCTTGTAGTTGTTGTTCGTGCCGCCGGTCGTGGGCATGGGAGTGAAGAAGTAACCGTTGTAGGCCGTTGCGACACTGGCGGCATTGGCCACCGGTGCGGTGAGGAGACGGATCGCCGTGCCGGCGCTGTTCACGTGCGCGGCCGTGCCGCCCAGGAACGTGTGCGACGACGCGAAGAGCTTCTGCGTCGCGGCGGTGCCGTCACCGCTGTTGGCGGTCACGAAGCTGGAGTTGTGGGACTGGTACTGGGCCTGCGCGTTCGGGTAGGCGAGCAGGTTCTTCGACCCGCCGCTCTCGTTGGCCGCCTTCTTCGACTCCATCAGGTTCGGGATGGCGATGGCCGCCAGGATGCCGATGATGGCGACGACGATCATGAGCTCGATAAGCGTGAATGCCTTTTTCATCGGTCTTCCTCCTGGTCGTTTCGTTTCGGGGCGTCCGTGCGCCCCCTGAAAACCCGTGTTGCCCAAACTTCCCGTCAGCCCGCCATACTGGTCCCGCGACCCCTCGCCGTCGCCTCCTTTCCGCATGGGTCGCCGCCCGGTCGCGCGATTCCTTCCGCAGGCGGGGCCGGGCGCAGCCATTTTCTCCTGTTTTCCGAAAATCCTCCCCGTGTTCCTCCCTGGCGCCTGCCCGTCCCGTGCCATCCTGTTGCGGCGCCGTTGGCGTTCGCGATTCTTTTCACCAATGGCTGTGCCAGACCAGGCAATCGGCAAAAAAAGGCATTACCGACTTACTGGCTTGCGCTTACAGATTCGCGAAAATCAAAACAATCGAAAAAGTGACAAGAAGTGACAGCCAAGGGGTGACGGGAATTGTCAGCCGGTGACAGAATTCGTCGCCCCGATCGAAAAGATCGAAAGGTGTTGCCATTCGTTCGGATTCAGAATCGGGTGCTGTTCCGACAGGGTGCGGAAGCGGGGAGCGCCCGCGCCGGAAGGGGCGGACGATTCCGGAGGGGGGTGCCGGGCCGGGGCGTCCACTTTTTCCGGAAGAATCCGGGGAACGCGAACTTTTCGTTGAAAAGGAGCGGAGGGGGTCTAGGGTAATACGGAACCGGGCGGCCACCGGCGAATCGTGTCGCGGAGGGCGCTTGCGCGGGCAGAATGCGGCCCGGTCTCCCGGTGACGGCGGGGGACGGTCCGATAACGGACCGGCACAACCGGTCCGATGCGGCGCCTTTCCGGAGCGGGTTGTGCATCCGGCGGCGTATCGCGGACGATACGATCCGGTGCCCTTCGCATGGAGTGCGGACCGGGCAAGAGCGGCATCACCCGAGCAGCAAGGAAGCGGCATCATGCAGCCATCTCACCCGTCGGCGTTTTCCGTGAATCGAACGGTGTCCCTTCTCCTGGGGTGCGTGCTGTTGCTGGTGACGCTCGATTCGCCGGTCCGCGCGACGGAGCTGGTCCCGAACCTGGCGTACCGGGCGGCCCGCCCGACTCCGGAGGCGTCCGCCTGCGCCGTGAACGGCCCGGCCGACCTGAGTGCGGTGGCCAACCGCTGGGGCCTGCGGCTGGATGCGTCAGCAGGCGGGGACGTGGTGGTGCTCTCCGGCCGCGGCGTGCGCCTGGCCCTGGCGCCGGGCCTGCCGCTGGCGCGCCTCAACCAGCGCACGGTGCGCCTCCCCACGGCCCCCGCGTATCGGGACGGGCGCCTGATGGTGCCGGAAGAGCTCCTGCGGCTCCTGCCCGCGCCGTCGGGAACGGGACGACTGGTGACCGACTGCACCGTGATCCTGGACCCCGGCCACGGCGGCCGCGATCCGGGGGCGGTGGGCCACGGCGGCGTGCGCGAAAAGGACGTGGTCCTGGCCGTGGCCCTGGGGGTGCGCAAGCGCCTGGTCGCGCAGGGGGTCCGGGTGGTGATGACCCGAACCGGCGACACCTATCCCAGCCTCGCCGCCCGCGCCGACCTGGCCAACCGCACCCCGAACGCCATCTTCATCAGCATCCACGCCAACGCGGCCCGGGATCGGAGCGCGCGCGGGGTGGAGACCTTTGTCCTGTCCCACAAGATCTCCGACGCCTACCGGACCCGGCGCGCCGCGGCGCGCTACCGGGTGGAGCAGGGCGGGCGCGCCCTGCCGGAGTCGACCAAGCGCAGAGTGATGGGCCGCGTCGGGAAAGAGGCCCGCGACGAGAGCGTAGCGCTGGCCGGGGCTGTCCACGGACGGCTGCTGAAGGCGGCGTCGGATTCCGACCGCGGCGTGCGCCGCGAAAACTTCCACGTCTTGCGGGAGAGCTACTTCGCCCCCGCCATCCTGGTGGAACTCGGGTTCCTGACCCACCCGGCGTCGGCCCGCCAACTGGCGGACGCGGAGCACCAGGCCTGCCTGGCCCGCGCGCTCGCCGACGGCATCGCCGCGCATCTGGCCGCCCACCGCGGCGCGGAGCGCGAAACGGCCTGGGCCACCCTTGGCGGGGACGCCGCCCGCATCCGGCGCAACTGAACGTCTGCACCGCGCCGGCGCTCCCGGCGGGGCGCGTGCGCACGGCCGCACTGGAAAGCGAGGCCCCGCCATGGGGGAAGCGACGGTCGACGCGCGCGTCGGCATCACCACCACCCTTCCCATCGCGCTGATCTACGCGGCCGGCCGGCAGCCGGTGGACCTGAACAACCTCTTCGTCGGCGCCCCGGATCCGGAAGCCGATCTGGATCTGGCCGAACGCAACGGCTTTCCGGCCGCGTGCTGCGCGTGGGTCAAGGGCTTGTACGGCGCGGTTCACCGCGCCGGCATCCGCACCGTGGCCGCGGTGACGGAGGGGGACTGCAGCGACACCGGCGTGCTGGCGGAGATCCTGGAGAGCGAGGGGACCACCGTTCTCCCCTTCGCCTTTCCGGCGGACCGTGACCGGGATCGCCTCGGCCGGGAGATCGAGCGCTTCGCCGAAGCGCTCGGCGCGTCCGCCATCGACGGGGAGTGGATGAAGCAGCGGCTCGATACCGCGCGCGAACCCGTCCACGCGGTCGACCACGCCGCCTGGGCGGACGGGACCGTGACCGGGCGCGAACTCTTCGACGCGCTCGTGAATGCCAGCGACTTCGGCGGCGCACCGGAAGCGCACGCCGAGACCTGTCGGGAGGTCCTGGCCCGGGCAACGAAACGGCCCCCGTGGCGCGGCCTGCGGCTCGGACTGCTCGGCGTGCCGCCCATCTACAGCGACCTCGTCGAGGTCCTGGAGGATCGCGGCGCCCGGGTGGTGTACTGCGAGGCGCCCCGCCAGTTCGCCCTGCCGTTTCCGGGGGCGTCGCTGGTGGACAGCTACCTCGCCTACACCTATCCGTACGGCGTCAACGCCCGCATCGACGACATCGCGGCCGCGGTGGCGACGCGGCGGCTGGACGGGCTGGTGCATTACGTGCAGAGCTTCTGCCACCGGCGGCTGCAGGACCGCCTCCTGCGCGAGCGGCTGGACCGCCCGATCCTGACGCTGGAAGGCGACCGTCCCGGGCCGGTGGACCCCCGCACCGAGACCCGGATCGAGGCGTTCCTGGAGCTGCTGGAATCGACGGCGGAGTCCGCTGGCTGATTCGCCCGGAAGCGGCGGGCAACGGGCAAGAAGGAAGATCGACACCATGGCGAAGGCCGAGCCCCGGTTCCTGAAAGCGCTCCTGCCGTTCCTGGCGCTGGTCGGCGGCGGGCTGATGCTGGTTGCCCGGATCGCGACCGGCGTCGACCCGGAGGGGACGCTGGGGCTGGCGGGGGCGTGCCTCCTGCTGGCGGCGGGCCCCCCGGCGGTGCTGGTGCTCCTGGGACGGTCGGCGCTGGGGGTGTTCCGGGCGACGCTGGCGGTGGCGATCATGACCTTCTTCATCGCGACGGACCAGATCGATCTCGGCCGGATGCGCGAGAGCCTGGGCCGCTGGCCGTGGCTGGGGGCGGGGGTGCTCTTCATCGCGAACCAGCCCATCCTCGGCGCCGTCCGCTGGGCGTGGCTGCTGCGGGGGCAGGGGGTGCGCCTCGGCTTCGGGGAGAGCGTGCGGCTGATGTTCGTCTGCTTCTTCTTCAACATCTGCCTCCCCGGCGCGACCGGCGGCGACATCTTCCGCGCCTACGCCATCGGCAAGGAGACCGGCAAGGCGGTGGAGTCGGTCACCACGGTCGCGCTCGACCGGTTGTCGGGCCTCGCGGCCATCATCCTTCTCGCCGGGGGCGGGCTCCTCGTCAGTCTCCGGTTCCTGCTGGCGACGCCGTCGATTCACGAGGCGGCCTGGATCCTCGTCGCGCTGCTCGTGGGCGGCGCCGTCTTCCTGGGGGCGCTCCTCAGCCGTACGCTGGGCGAGCTCCTGCGGCGCAGTCCGCTGCGGCGCTGGCAGTTTCCGGGACGGACCCAGCTGGCCCAGGCGTACCGGTCGATCCATGCCTACCACGGCGAGCGCCACCTGGTGGCGGGGGCGGTGCTGGTCTCGGTGCTCTCGCACCTTGGCACGGCGGCCGGGGCGGCGTGCTTCGCCTACGGGCTGGGGCTGACGGAGCTGCCGCTGGTGCGCTACCTGGTGCTCGTGCCGCTCGGCATGGCGTTCAACGCCATTCCGGTCACGCCCGGCGGGGTGGGGCAGGGGCAGACCGCCTTCGCGTATCTCTTTGCGCAGGCGCTGCCCGATCGCCCGGACGCGGCCGCCCCCCGCCGCGCGGTGATGGCCGTCATCCCCCTCTCCCTCTTCCGCGTGGCCGG
>CAZKKD010000138.1:0-9266 GCA_964553265.1 uncultured Planctomycetales bacterium
AACGAAGGGCTGCCGGCCCTCGCGGATGGCGGCGACGAAGTCGGCGATCTGCGTGGGGTGGCTGGGGCCGTAGTAGCTCTTGCCCGCCTCGATGGTCTTGGCGTCATGGCGGCGGGCGAACTCCTCGCGGATCTCGGCCTGCTTGGTCTCGTCGCGGAAGTCCACCTTCATCGCCTGGCCCTGGCGCAGCTCGACGCCGCCCTCGGCGCCGTGGATGGCGAGGGTGGTCTCCCAGCCGAAGTGGCTGCTGCTGGTGGCCTCCAGCGTCCCGAGCGCGCCCCGGCGGAAGCGGAGCGCCGCGACGGCGGTGTCCTCGGTTTCGATGCAGTCGCCGTGGGTCAGGTTGGCGAAGCGGCCGGCGATGGCCTCGACCCCGCCCATCACCCAGCAGAGCGAGTCGATGAAGTGGATGGCCTGGTTGATGACCACGGCGCCGCCCTCTTCGGCCCAGGTGCCGCGCCAGGCGTCCTTGCGGTAGTACTCGGGGCCGCGGTAGCAGCGGACCTGCACCCCGGCGGTGACGATGCGCCCGAAGGCGTCGCCGTCGACGAGCTCCTTCAAGTACTGGATCGCGCTGTCGAAGCGGTGCTGGAAGACGCCGGCGAAGATGCAGTCCGGATGCCGGGCATGGGCGGCGAACATCTCGTCCAGGCCGGCGGCGACGGCGGCGAGCGCCTTTTCGCAGAGGACGTGCTTGCCCGCCTCGATGGCGGCCACGCTGATGGGGGCGTGGCTGGCGTGGTCGGTGCAGACGGAGACCGCGTCGACGTCGCCGTTGGCGAGGACGGCCCGGTAGTCCGTCCCGACCTTGGGGATGCCGTACTGCTCCGCGAGGGCCGCGGCCTTGGGCTCTTCCTTGTCGCAGGCCCAGACCACCTCCACGTCGTCGAGTTTCTGATAGCTTTCCACGTGCGCCGGGGCGATCACCCCGCAGCCGATAATGCCGATCCGCAGTCGCTGGGCCATGACGGGTTGCCTTTGTGCAGCCGGTCCGCCGGCCGCCGAACGGGTCGGCAGCCGGCGGCGGGATATGCCGTTTGCGTCGGGGTCAGAAGGTGCCGTCCACGTTCATCACGCCGCCGCCCTTCTTTTTCTTCTTCTTGCCGCTGCTCTTCGCCTTCTTGATCTGCTTCTGGAGCTCGCGGTGGTAGGCCTTCTCGTCGACGGGAAGGTCGATCCACTGGTCGGTCCAGGCCGAGAGCAGCATCGCGTTGGAGAGCTCCAGGCTCTTGATGCCTTCCTCGCCGGGGGCGGTGAGGGGGGCGCCGGTGCGGATGCTGTAGACCCAGTCCTTGGTGATGCCGATGTGCTGCTCGCCGCCGCCGCCGACCGGGACGTCGCAGGTCCAGGTCTCGGGGCTCCCGAAGCCGCCCTGGTACTCGGCGCAGAACTTGCTGACCGGTTCGACGGTGCGGTGGAAGGTGAGCTTGCCGTGTTCCACGACCACCTTGCCGCGATCGCAGGTGACCTCCAGGCGGTTGGTGCCGGGGGCCTCGCCGGTGGTGGTGATGAAGAGGCCGGTGGCGCCGTTGGCGTACTCGACGTAGGCGGTGACGTCGTCGTCCACCTCGATGTCGTGGTACTTGCCGAAGGCGCAGAAGGCGCGGACGCGCGCGGGCATGCCGCAGGTCCACTGCCAGAGGTCGAGATTGTGCGGGCACTGGTTGAGCAGCACCCCGCCGCCCTCGCCGGCCCAGGTGGCGCGCCAGCCGCCGGAATCGTAGTAGCTCTGGGAACGGAACCAGTCGGTGATGATCCAGTTGGTGCGCTTGATCTCGCCGAGCTCGCCGGACTGGACGAGGGAGCGCAGCTTGCGGTAGATGGGCGTGGTGCGCTGGTTGAACATGAGGCCGAAGACGCAGTCGCTGGCGGCGGCGGCCTCGTTCATCTCGCGGACCTGGGCGGTGTAGACGCCGGCGGGCTTCTCGGAGAGGACGTGGACGCCGTTGGCGAAGGCCTGGATGGCGTAGGGCGGGTGGAAGTAGTGCGGCGTGGCGATGATGACCGCGTCGCAGACCTCGGCGGCGAAGAAGGCATCCCCGTTGTCGAAGGTCTGGAGGTGATCGCCGAAGTTGTCCTTCGCCGCGTCGAGGCGGGCCGGGTCGATGTCGCAGACCGCGGTGAGGGCCGCGCCGGGCACCTTGCCGTCGGTCAGGTAGCGCGCGTGGTGGCTGCCCATGCCGCCGATGCCGATGATGCCGATGCGGAGGGTCTCGCCGCGGAAGCGCCGGGTCTTCCGTGCGCGGTTGCGGGTGCGGCTGGTTTTCTTTTTCGCTTTCGCCATGCCTTACTCCTTGCTGTCCGGAAAGTAGTAGGTTTCGTAATCGCCGACGAGCAGATGCATCGGCTCCTCGTCCTCCTCGATCTCGGGAAACCGGCCAATCGGTTGATGGAAGCGGTTGTCCTCGTGGTCGTCGTTGACGCGGCTCACCTCGCCGATGAGGGCGGTGCCGGCGCCGGGCTCGGCCCAGAAGGCGTGGTAGAGGCGGGTGGGGATGGTCATCGACTCGCCGGGACGGACCACCACCTCGGCGCCGGCGGGGCAGGTGCGCGTGACGCCGTCCATCTGGAGGACGACCTCGGTGTCGGCGAGCTCTTCCTGCTCGTCCGCGTTGTAGACCTGGATGATGAGATTGCCGCCGCCGCGGTTGATGATGTCCTCGGTCTTGAAGAAGTGGAAGTGCATGGGGGTCCACTGCCCCTCGCGGACGATCATGATCTTCTCGGCGTAGTTCTTTGCGCCCGGTTCGTCGGCGCGCTCGGGCAGGCCGTTGCGGATGGTGAAGAGGAAGAGGCCGTACTTGCTGAAGTCGCCGCGGCCGAAGTCGGTGATGTCCCAGCCCATCTGGCAGTCGACGATCTCGGCCACCTCGGGTCCCTTCTCCTTCCACGCGGTCGGCGACCACTCCGCGAAGGGCGGCAGGAGAAAGCGGTGCTCCGCGAGGAATGTCTTCGCTTCGCGCATGACGGCGTTGATTTCGGATCGTTTCATCAGCATTTCCTTTCCCGGGTAGCGGAGCAGGGAACGGGTATGGACGGGGATTGTAATCCCGGTGCGGAAAAAAGCAAGGCCGGTCGGGCGAAGCAAACGGATTCGGACCGGCGGACGCG
The DNA here is from genome assembly GCA_964553265.1 of uncultured Planctomycetales bacterium. Classification (GTDB taxonomy): domain Bacteria; phylum Planctomycetota; class SZUA-567; order SZUA-567; family JAFGNG01; genus CAZKKD01. The sequence goes on from CAZKKD010000138.1 coordinate 3,112, forward strand.
GGCTCGGAACGCCGGGCAGTGGGGTCTCCAGAAAAGGCTACGGCGCCTCCATTCCCTCGCCGGGCCGCCCGACCCAGGCGCGCCGGTCGGGGTACTTGGCCGCGAGATAGGCGACGAAGGGAGCGGGGTCCTGGCTGTTGTCGGAGAACATTTCGTAATGCGCGGGGCAGACCACCGCGGGGGCGAGCGCGCCGGCGAGGTCGGCCGCTTCCTGCCAGGTCATGTTGCCCATGCAGCCGCGGGCGTAGCGTTCGGCGTCGCGACCGTTGATGGGCAGAAAGCTGACCGTGCACGGGGGCCAGGCCGCGAGGCGGGCCTCCATGCCGTCGTAGCGGAGCGTGTCGCCGGCGTGGTGGATGCGCACGCCGTCGAGTTCGATGACCCACTGCAGGTGCGGGTAGCCGTGCGCGTCGGTCTGCTCGAAAAACTCGTGCTGTGCCTTGATGGCGGTGACGCGGACGCCGTCGTCCTCCCAGACCGTTTCGTCGTCGAAGGGGACGAGGCGATCGGCCGGGACGCCGTCGTCCGGCAGCGTGGCCGCGGCCGCACGGGGGACGAGCAGGCGCGCCGCCGGGCTGGCGGCCAGCATGCCCGGCAGGCTTGGCCGGTCGATGTGATCGGTGTGGTCGTGGCTGCCGAAGAGGAGGTCGGCGCCCACCAGCTCTTCGGGGGCGAAGAGCGGGGGCGTGTTGCGCTTCGCCTTGGGGGTGAGGTAGGGATCGAGATAGAGCGTCTTGCGGGCGGTGCGTACCGCCCAGCTCTGCTGCCCGAGCCACCAGAAGCGGAGGCGGCCTATCGGCACGCGCGTGTCGCGGATGGCGTTGACGAGCTCGGCGCCGACGGTCATGGGGCGTCTCCTTCCACGGTGGGGTCGGCGGGGACGGCGGGGGGCTGATCCGGATCGATGCGCTGGGCGGGCTCGTCTTCGAGCACAATCTCCACGCTGCCGCGCGCCACCGGCCGGGTGACCCGCGCGGGCGGGACCGGCTCGGGAGCCGGCGGCGCCGGCGTGCCGATGGCCGCGGCGGTTCCGCTGTCCGGGACGGCGTCCGGCGCCGCGCCGGTGCGGAGGACCGGGGCGTCGTGCGAGCCGATTTCCGATGCCGGTTCGGCGGAGGGCGCATCGGCTTCGGCCTGCGGAGCCGGTGCGTTCCGCGGGACAGCGACATTGGCTTCCTCCGGCTCCGCGACGGGGAAGGGCTGCGTTTCGAGGATGCCGTCGCGGTCGTCGTCGGCCGCGAGGAGGCGCCAGCGACGGGGGGGCACCACCTCGCGTGCGTCGGTGAGGGTCGTGGCGCTGGCCCCGAGGTCGGTCAGCATCGAGGGCGGCCCCTCCCACGCGAAACGGAGGTCGACCTGCCCGTCCCCGTCGCGGTCGAGCGCCTGCTCCCAGCGGTGCCGCCGCTCGTAGGCGATGCGGACGCGGCAGACCGCGGGCGTACCGGTGTAGCGCTCGACGGAGAGGAGGTCCCCCTCGTCGGGGTCGTAGCGCGCCTGGACGTCGATGATCTCGTCGGCGTCGAGGTCGAAGAGTTCGCGCCGCAGGCGCCCCTCTTCGTAAATCGCCCAGTAGTCGGTGCGCCCGTCGCCGTGGAGACGGTCGAGCATCACCTGTTCGGTGCGGCCGTTGCGCACGATGCGCCGCCCGGTCCAGCCCTCGGGGGAGGTGTAGTCTTCCTCCAGGCGGAAGGTGGCGGGGGGGCTCGGGTCCTCGCAGGCGAGCGGGACAAGGCAGCAGAAGGCCAAGGCGCAGAGGGCATACCATTGCATTGCGGTTCTCCTTCCCCGGGCCGACGGACCGGTCGCCCGCGTCGTCGCAGGCCGGGCGCGGCGCCGTTGTGCGGACGCGACAGACGGCAGCCGGGCCGTGGCGTCCGGCCTGTATGTTCTCCGCCCGGCGGGCGCTGTCAAGGGGCGCTTCCCTCCATCGGCGTGACCAGGGTCGCGTAGACCAGCCGTCGCAGCGCCTCGTACGGCAGGCGGACGGTGACCCGGAGGTCCGGCCCGCCGAGTCCCGCCGGCCGGGGCGCGAAGAGGACGAGGAGGGGCTGACCGGATCCGCGCACGTTGCGGAACGCGGTGGCGTTGTCGGCTCCGGCCCGATCGGCGCCGGCGGCCGGTGCGCGCGCGGCAGCCACCACCCCCCGGAGGTAGGGCGTCGGCTCCAGCAGGCTCAGGTGGAGAACAGGGTCGGCCCCGTCGAGCGAACGCGTGGCGCCGCCGAGCATGCGTGCGGCATTCCGCCCGGCTTCCCCGCGGAGAAAGGGGGCATTCCCGTCGGCGGCGTGATTGAGCGTTTCGGTGCAGAGCGTGGCCGCGTCCGGACCGGACGCGATGAGGAAGAGGCCTTCGCCGACGGCCAGGTGGAGGCGGCGGCGGAACTCCAGCGGCGCCGCGCGGGCGATGTCGAGGTCGTCGCTCGCGGTGATGCGGAAGACGAGCTCGTAGGCGCGGACAAACCCGCCGTCGCTGCGAAGCGCCATCGGCGCGCGGTCGACGGGTTCGACCGAGAGGGCGAGGTTGTTGCGCGCCAGGTCCTCCGCCAGGGGGCCGTCTCTGCGCAACTGGCGCAGCGCATGGGTCAGGACCGGCGGAGCGTCGGCGCCGCGGGTCACGCGGATGGCACACAGCCGGTTGATGCCGCCGCCGGATCCGGGGAGGGTGGCGGAGACGCTCTCGGTGGGCTGGAGGTCGAGGAGGCGTTCGAGCGTCTCCTCGACGGCGGCGCGCGCCCTGGCGCCGAGCGGTCCGCGCAAGGCGGCCGCAGCGGTCCGTCCGAGACCGGTCAGGTAGGCGCGCACCGTTGGCGGGTTGAGCGCGGTCCAGTCGACGGACGCGACCTCTTCCGGGACGAGGGTCAGGAGGCGGGGCGGCCTGGGGGCGGCCTGGGCCAGAAAGGCGCCCGCCGTGCCCGCCTCGAAGGTCAGGTCCACGTGTGCTTCCAGGGCGTCCCGGCGTTCGCCCGTGATCGGCAGGGCGCGGTCGACCAGGAGAAGCAGGCGCAGGCGGCCGAACTGGGCGGACAGGCCCCGCGCCTCGCCGAGCACGGATCCGAAGAGCCGGCCGAGCGGCTCGCGAAGATGCGTTTCGTCCCGGCTCAGGTCCTCGGTCAGGTCTTCGCGCAGCCGGGCCAGGGCGCGGTCGATGCCCGCCGCGTTGGCATTGAGGTAGCGCTTGAGGTGAAAACGGATTTCCATGTCGGCGGGCGAGCGGCTGAGGAGGCTGCCCTCCGCGTCCTCGTACAGCGTCCGGGCGGCGTTGACCGAGCTCCGGTCCGCTCCGAAGATGACGATCCGATCCCGCACGGTGCAGAGATGGAAGTCGCGCGCCTGCTCCAGTTCCTCGCGGAAATGGATGATGCCGTCCGGGCCGGCCTGGCTGCTGATGGTCGCCTGGCTGGAGAGGAGACGGACGTAGGTCTGCGGTTCGTCGACGGGGAAGGCGAGGACCGGACTGGCGAGTTCGCCGCGGCGGGGCATGAAGACGAGCCCCTCCAGGAAGGCGCGTTCGGAAACGTTCTCCAGGCCGGGGTTGCGCAGGTACTCGCCCACCACGCGGAGGGTGGCCCCCGGGAGGGTCCAGTCGGCCGGTGCGATGTCGCGCAGGAAGGCGTCCATTTTCTCGCCCCACTGGCGCAGGTCTTCGATGCGCACAATCGCGACCAGGTCGGGACTGAGCGCAAGGGGATCGCTGCTGCGCATGCGCGTGCGCCCGGGCTGGACGGTTTCGCCGCCGCGCACCGCCACGGTGCAGCAGAGGAAGGCGATGAGCATGGCCGCACAGCGTCGCGCCCGATGCCGCGCGGCGGGGGGCGGTTCAGAACAGGTAGCGTGCGACCGGCTCATCGTAGTGCCTCCGGATGTGCGCCTCGTGGGTGCGGCTGAGGTCGGCGGAAAAGGTCTTTCCGTCCGGGAGGGGGGTCTCGGCCCGGTCGGTCAGCACGTGGACGGTGGGCTGGCAGGGCGCCTGCGGGTTGAAGTCGGTCACCACCGCCCGCTGCCCGCCGGAGAGCTGCACCCCGTGCCCGAGCGGGAACGGCGGGGCGATGCTGTAGAGCATCGTTTCGACCTCGGGGTCGAACCACTCGCGGTAGACGGCGAAGCGCATCTCGAAAAGCGCCTGCACGGCCGGCCGCATGCGCCCGTCGGCGAGCGGTTGCTCCAGCAGGCGGCGGTACTGGTTGGCCACCGCGGTGATGCGGCTGAAGACGGGGATCTGCTGCCCCGAGAGGCCGGTCTCGGTGGTGCCGTTGACGCCGGCGCTGCGGCGGGGGTAGCCCTCGCCGTCCCAGCGCTGATGATGGTTGAGAGCGATGTTGGCGGCGCTCGGTTCGACCTCCTTGCGAATGAGATCGAAGCCGATCTCCGGGTGCTTCCGCGTCTCCGCCACCTGGCGGCGGTCGAGCTCCTCGTGCCGACGCAGGCGCAGATCCGGCGCCAGTCCGGCCCAGCCGATGTCGTGGAGCAGGGCGCCGAGGCCGAGGTTGTTGGTCTCGCGCGCGTGCTCGCCGCCGAGGGCCTGGTTGCGCTGCTTGACGACGTAGGCCTCCAGCCGCACGCCGATGACGAGCGCGAGATAGGCGGTCCACGCACTGTGCCGGGCCAGGTTGTGCCCCACCGACGGAAGGTCGGTGAAATGGAGGGGGGCGGTGGGATGCTCGCGGATGACGCGGGCGAGGTCCTGGACGGCCTGGTCCGCCGGAGCGATGTCGACGCGGGCGCTGGCGTTCTGCTCCAGCACGGTGAAGATTGCCTGGACGGCTGCACAGGCCGCGCGTTGTGCGTTGTCCAGATCGACCGGAAGGCGGTCCTCCAGGCCGGAGGCCGGTGCGCAGCGGATCCAGCAGGCTTCCGTCCCGGCCCGCTCCAGGTCGGCGATGCTGTCGGCGGTCAAGGCCGTGCCGGCGCAGAGCCGGTCGGCGGTCGGGGTGTCGGGGTCGGGCGCCGCACGGGCCAGGACCTGATCCGGGGCGAGGCGGGCGACAGGCAGACGAATCACGGCAGCTCCTCGGCAGCGTCCGGCCGGTACGGCGCGCGGACGCGCAACGGTTATTCGCGGATGTGGCCGTCCCCGTCGACCAGGTACTTGTAGGTGGTGAGCTCTTCCAGCCCCACCGGCCCGCGGGCGTGCAGGCGGTTGGTGCTGATGCCGATCTCGGCGCCCATGCCGTACTCGAACCCGTCGGAGAAGCGGGTGCTGGCGTTGACCATCACCGAACTGCTGTCCACCTCGCGGCGGAAGCGGTCGGCGGCGGCCACGTCGCGCGTGACAATGGCGTCGGTGTGGTGCGAGCCGTGGGTGTTGATGTGGCGGATCGCCTCGTCGAGGTCGTCCACCACCTTCACCGCCAGCACGAGGTCGAGGTATTCGGCCGACCAGTCCGCCTCGGTGGCGGCCACGGTCTTGACCCCCCTGGCGTAGCGCCGCGTGCGCGGGCAGGCGTGGATCTCGACCCGCTTGCGGCGGAGCGCCTTCAGGCAGCCGGGAAGAAACGCCTTCGCCGCGTCCTTGTGGACGAGCAGGGTTTCGGCCGCGTTGCAGACGCCGGTGCGCTGCGTCTTGGCGTTCACGGCGATGGCGCGCGCGGTGTCCGGGTCGGCGTCCGCGTCGACGTAGACGTGGCAGACCCCGTCGAGGTGGGCCAGGACGGGGATGGCGCTTTCGCGCAGGACCGCCTCGATGAGCCCCTTGCCGCCCCGGGGGATGAGGAGATCGATCCCGTCGCTGCGGCGCATCAGCGCGGCGGCGAGGTCGCGGTCCGGCGTGTCGACCACCTGGATGGCGGCCGGGGGCAGTCCGGCGGCGCGCAAGGCGTCGGCGAGGATGCCGCCGAGCGCGCGGTTGCTGTGGAGCGCTTCCTTGCCGCCGCGGAGGATGATGGCGTTGCCGCTCTTCAGCGCCAGGCCGCCGGCGTCGATGGTGACGTTGGGGCGGCTTTCGAAGATCATGAAGAGGACGCCGATGGGGACGCGTACCTTGCGGATCTCCAGCCCGTTGGGCCGCCGCCAGCCCTTCATCGTCTCGCCCACCGGGTCGGGCAGGGCAGCGATCGGGTGCAGGCCCTCGGCCATCGCCTCCGGGCGCGGGCGGGTGAGCTCCAGCCGGTCGAGCATCGCGGCGGAGAGGCCGGCGGCCTTGCCGGCCTTCAGATCCTT
>CAZKKD010000139.1:0-9222 GCA_964553265.1 uncultured Planctomycetales bacterium
GCAGCGGATCGGTCAGCGAGAGCTCGCTGGTGAGGGGCAGGCCCAGGAGTCGCAGAAACGCGCTTTCGGCGTTCACCAGGTCGTTGTGTGCGGCGGTGTACGCGGTTTCGGCGTTGGTGCGCTCCACCTCGGCGCGCAGCACGTCGTAGTCGGTCGCCACCTCCGCGGTCCGGCGCTTGCGGACGTCCTCCAGGTAGTTGCCGGCCAGGTCCACCTACTCCTGGGCCACGGCGACCAGGCGCTCGTTGAGGAGAATCGCGTAGTAGAGCGTGCGGACGTCGTACAGGAGGCTCTGTCGGGCCTGGCGGATCGACTCGTCCACGTTCTCCCGGTAGAGCCGCGCGGCCCGGAGCCCGGCGCCGATGCGGCCGCCCTTGAAGATGGGCTGTCGGAAGCTGAGGCTGCCCTGGTAACGCTTGTTCCAGCGGTCGCGCTCCCGGCCGGCCCGCTTTTCGGCATAGGTGTCGCTGAACACCTTGTTGAAGCCGGCCTCGACGACGGGCAGGGCCTCCCCGTAGGCCGACATGATGCGCCCCTCCGCCGCGTCGCGGTCCTTCAACGCCGCCCGGAGTGCACGCGAATACTGCAGCGCCAACTGCGCGGCCTGCACCAGGGAGATGCTGTAGTCCGGCTTCGCGTCGCCGTCCGGCTCCGTCTTTTCGGGAGCGGCCGGTTCGCCAGCACGGGCGGACGAGGGTCCAGCCAGAAGAAGGACGAAGGCGCAAAGGACTGCCAGGAATAGGGTTGCGTGTCTTTTGGAAGCATATGTTCTGGCAGGGATGGCAGATGCGAACGGCATGGAGAGGGTCCTTCGCGTTCCTGATGGCGTCGGCATGAACATGTCTTCTGCGGTCGCGGTGGCGCTGCAGCGTGCGCTCGTCCATACCGCTTCTCTTCCCGGAACGTTCGCATACTTTGCCCAGCCTGTCAACGAAAATCGCACAATCCGTAGCCCTCTGGTGCATTGAGAGCGCGCGCACTGGACCTTGCCAGAGCAGCGCCAGAACGGTATACTCCGGCTCAGTAAGGTCAAGCGCGCACGGTGCGTTCGTGGGCGGCTGTGGGCGCGGCCTCTCTGCGGTTACACCGCAGGACGCCCCGCCCGATACCGATCCTGCCGTTCGCGGTCGCGGTCGTGGTCGCGGTCGTGGTCGTGGGCCGGGAGGCAGGTTACCTTCTTCAGGGAACGCCGATGCGAGAAGAACTCAACGAGGCCTGTCGGGACGCCCGATCCGCCGGTTGCGAATGTGTAACCAGGGACTTCCCTGCGGGTCCAGTGGAGCAGAAGCGAATTCCGGACAACCCTACAGGGAGAGCAGCCATGCCGATCTTTGAATATGCCTGCCGCGACTGCGGCCAGGAGTACGAGGTCCTGATTCGCGGCTCGGAAGCGCCGGTGTGCCCCGCCTGCGGCAGCGCCGAGGCCGAGAAGAAGCTCAGCACCTTTGCCGCGCACGGCGCCAGCGGGCCAGACCTGCCGTGCGGCGACGGCGCCTGCGAGGCCCCCTCCGCCTGCGCCGGCGGCAAGTGCCCGTTTGCGTAGGGTTGTCGTACTGGGGATGGACGCGTGCGGTGGTGAGGGAGGCGGAATGAAGCGCTTGCCGACGGTATTGGTGGTGCTGGGCGTGGTGGCGCTGTTGGCCGTGCTCCTCGTATCCGAGGCAGGCGCAGCCGGGGCCGTCGGCGCGGGCGACCAAGTGCATTCACAACCTGAAGCAAATCGAGCTGGCACTGGAACGGTACCGGACCGAGACGCACGCGGCGAACCTGCCCGCGGACATCGCCGTCCTGCGGGAGTATGGGCTGTCGGAAGCAAATCTGTTCTGTCCGGCGGCGCGGCACCTCGGCCGGAGCGGAGATGCATACACATTTGTCGATGCGCCGAAAACCGTGGACGGGCATCCTGCACTCATTGTCTGCCGACACCACGGGGAAGCCGGCGTCATCACGGTGCTGCACACCGCCGGATGGGCAAAGGCCTATCCGCTGCCTCGGGCGAACGGAAGCGAGTAGGGTGGACATTGTCCGGGAAGCAGGCAGACCAGCGGCTCAAGGCTGCAACCCGAAGCGCGGGCGTGTTCGATTCGAAAATGTTGTGCAGTGCACAGTCGGTCAATCCGGGCGCAGGAGCGCAGCATGAATCGAAGAGCGGTCTTGGCCTTCGGCTTGGGCGGGATGCTGTCTGCGATTCTCCTTTCCTTTCTGGAAATTGATCACTTCTGGGTGATGCTTTTCTTCGCGTTCTGCTGTGTGGCGAGCGTTGCGGATACTTCGCGCACATGGAGCCCAGACGAAGAGGGTGAACAAAGCAGCGCCAGCGTGGGCGAAGACGACGGGCAGCCGGATGGAAACGGCAGTTGGCGGGTGAGGTTGTCATTTCTGCCGTTGCTTGTCGCATCCTTCTTGTGGCTGGCTTTCTGTGCGTTGCGGGTGGTGCGGAGTGACTATGCGCACTGGTGGGGTGTTCTCCTCGCGCTTGCGTTGTTCGGATATTTGTTTGTGGTCTCTGCCGTGCGGGTTTTCCGGAGAGTGCCTCCGCGTGCGGCGGCATTCCGATTCTTCTGCAGGAAGCACGTAGAGAGCGACCTTCCGGCGGTGGCGGTCGGACTCGGGGTGATGCTGGGGGTTCTGGTGATTTCCCTCTGGTTCGCCGGGAAATGGTGATGCGCCACGAGACGGGCCGTTTTGTGTGATGACTGTGCGCACCAGCTGAGGGACTCCCTTCTGCGCCGTAGATGAAAAGGCAATCCGAAGCACTCCGGCGCAATCAGGGCCGGTTCTCATTCCGGATCGCATCCAAATCCTTTTCATCGGGGATGAGCGCATCTCGTCGCTCCATCGGGCACACCATCTTGCGGATATCATACCAAACTTCATCCTCTTCGCATGGATAGAGGTCTATCAGGTCCCTGATGCCGATGAACTCGAAATGAACCATGTTGTTGTCTGAATTCTCGTATTGGAACTGTGCACTCTTTCCTTTCCGCCTGGCCTTCTGAAGGGCGCCGCGGGCGGAGGCGGCTTCAAGAAGAACAATTCGTTCTTCAACATACCTCAGCTTGCCGGATTTGCCGTCAGCAGCAACGCGAAACTGGAACATCAGCTTGGCAGCGTATTTCATAGCTCTTCGCCCGAAGTGGTTTTGCGGAGTTGGGTGAGGAGTTCGTGGTGAGAGGGCAGGATGGTCCACTTGAGGGCGAGGGAGTCCATGGCCAGGACGAGAATGGCGACGAGAACCACGGGATCGCCTCCCAGGCCGGGGCCGCCAAACATCTGGATGAGGGCCAGGACCAGGGCGAAGGTGCCGGGGGCTTCCGCAATCGCAAGGGCGATGAGGGAAGCCTGGAAATAGTTGAGGGCCTGCCGGCGGCAGGCCGTGAGTTCGGGGGCGTTGCACTCGATGCCGACGCGCCGAAAGTGCCAGCGTATCAGGGGAGGCTCCGACGGGTCTCCCCTGTCGAGGAGGGATGCCCATCTTGGTGAGTGAAGGAGCAGACTCCGGATCTTCCAGGTCAGAGGCGCTGAAGCGATGCCGATGACGAAAAGAAGCAGGGCCAGGACGCGGACGAAGAGGGCTTCTTCGTCGGACTGGGTTTCGGCAGGAAGGAAGGCGAAGACGTGGATGAGCGCAATGACGACGGCGTAGACAAAGGTGCTCATCCAGATCAGAAAACCGATGGCCCGCAGCGGCCACGCCCAGGTGGCCGCGAACCTTTCCAGGGCCTGTTCGTCTGGCGCCATGGCTACTTCCTCCCCAGGATCCTGCGCATCTTCCGGGCGGTGTCGCGGGCGAGGGGGAGGTCCGGGAGGCCGAGGTCGGGGAGCCGGCTGAACGGAACCATTTCCGCGGTGATGGGGCCTGCATACTTCGCTTTCTTCAGGGCCCGGACGACCGCGGCCCAGTCGACATCGCCCTGCATCAGGTCGTCGCCGAAGCCGGACAGCCCCCCGCCGCAGTCGGTGCGTTCGAAGTTCTTGAAGTGGATCGCCTTGATCCGCTTGCCGAGCAGCTCGATCCAGTGCTCGGGGTACCCGTTGATGAGGCAGTTGGCGACGTCGAAATACACGCCGAGGCGCGCGGTCTTGAACTGATCGACGAAGGTCTGCATTGCCACGGGATCGGTCAGGAACCAGTTCCAGACGTTCTCGACCCCGATGGAGACGCCGAGCTTCTGCGCGACCGGGAGCACCTGCCGGAGCGACGCGGTGCTGTGCTTCCACGCCTCCGCATACGGCACCACCGGACGGGACGGATCGAACGGGACCGCCACCGCGCCCGGCACGACCAGGACCACCTTCGCCCCGACCCACGTCGCGACCTGGAGATACTCTTTCGTAAAGGAGATCGCCTTCTTGCGTTCGGCGGCGCGTGTCGCCGAGAGAGAGCAACCCCAGTAAAACCCGGTGGCGAGGGAGTCGATCCGCATGCCGAGGTCGCGGGCGGCCTTGCGGATGGCGCGACAGTCGGCCTCGGAGATGCCGGGGGCGAAGACGCCGTCGCCGAAGGTGAGCTCCACGCCGTCGTAGCCCATCGCTTTCGCTTCCTCAAGCGCCTGCACGACCGGCTTTTCGGCTTCGAAGCCGCCGATAGTCCAGTAGTTGATCTGCATCGTGTTCTTCACGGTCCGGTCTCCTTCGGATCAGCGGCGTTTGGGGCGGACGGGTGCGCCGGTGCGGACGCTCTTGAGTTCGGCTTCGACCAGGGCAACGCTTTCGCAGGCGGAGGCGGGGCTCACCACCGCGGAATCGCGGCCCTTGCGGATGCAGGCAATGAAGTCGCGAAGTTCGTGCTCGTAGCCGTCACCGGCCTTGAGCTTGATGGTTTTCGGCTTGCCGCGAACAGGGTAGAGGTGAAGCCCGCCGTCGGCGGCGAAGTGGAGCGTAGCGCGCTCCATGGCGATGGAGAAGGTCATGGCGAAGGGATAGCCGGCGGCGTACTCCCACGCGCCCTCGGCGGTGACGAGGCAGTCCTTGCCGTAGTCGTAGGCGGTGACGATGTGGTCGGCGCGACCCTTCCGGAAGCCGGCGGCGTGGCTGGTGACCGCGCGCGGCCGGCCGAAGCAGTAGAGAACGAAGTCGGCGTCGTGGATATGGAGGTCGAGCGCACAGGCGCCGCTCTTCTTCGGGTCCTGCAGCCAGTTCCGCCAGCTCCAGAGCGGGGTCGGGGACTGTCGCCGGAAGGTGGCCGAAAGGACGCGGCCGTGCCTGCCCGCCTGGACGATCTCCCGCGCCTTCGCATAGGCGGGCCAGTAGCGGATGCAGTGCGCGACGAAGAGCCGCCGGCCGGTGCGCTCGGCCGCCTTGGCCATCCGGCGGGCTTCGGCGCTGGTGCGGGCCATCGGCTTTTCGCAGATGACGTCCTTGCCGGCCTCCAGCGCCTTGACGGCCCAGTCGGCGTGGAGGTGGGTCGGGAGAGTGATGTCGACAACGTCGATCTCCGGATCGGCCAGCAGGCGGTCTGCGCGGTCATGGACGCGGAGGGCCGAAAGGTCCACCCGCCCGCCTGCGCCGCCGATGTTGCCGGCGATGGCGGACCAGTCGCCGCTGCGCTTGGTGGCGTCGACGTCGCAGATGGCGTCGACGCGGGCGCCGGGGACGCGCGCATAGGTGTCGTAATGGCACTTGCCCATGAAGCCGAGGCCGAGAATGCCGACGCGGACGGTCATGCCGGTTCCTTTCGTTGCGGAGCGGGTCAGGCCATGTGTTCCTGCAGGAACGTGACGGCCTTGCGAATGTCGCCTTCCGGATCGTCGCCCACCTCGCGTTCGATGGTAAGGTAACCGCGATAGCCGACGGCGGCGAGTGCGTCCAGGTACCGGTCCCACGGCACGCCGCCCTCGCCGAGGGGGAGCTCGCGGTAGCCGGCGTCGGCACCGTCGAGCTGAATACCGTCTTTCGCGTGGGTGTGGACGATGCGGTCGCCGAGCGTGTGAACGGCCGCGACGGGGTCGTCAGCGACCACCATCACCAGGTTGGCGGGGTCGAAGTTGACGGCGATGCCGGGGGAGTCGACGTCGTCGAGAAAGCGCTTCAGGAGTGCGGCGGGTTCGGGGCCGGTCTCGATGGCGAAGGCGACGCCGCGCGATTCCGCGTACGCGCCGAGCGTCCGGCAGGCCTCGGCCATGACGGCCCAGGTGGGGTCGGATGCGTCTTCGGGCACCACGCCGATGTGGGTGGTGACCACGGACGTGCCGAGGTCGACGGCGAGGTCGACGATGCGCTTCGAGCGCTCGACCTTCTCGACGTTGTCCTTCGCGTTCTGGAAGCCGTGGCCGCCGAGGTCGCCGCAGAGGGCGCTGATGGCGAGCCCCTGGTCGGCAACGAACTGGCGGAAGTCGGCGCGCGCCTCGGCGTCGAGGGTTTCGGGGCTCATCTCGCCGGAGACCGTGTAGACCTGCAGCCCCTGCGCGCCGAGTGCGGCAGCCTTGCGAACTCCGTCGCGGACGGGCAGGCGGAACGAGTCGACGATGACGCCGATGGGGAAGCGGTGCGGCATGGGTTTCCTCCCGTTCGTTCTCTTCACCTCGGTTCGGACCGGCGTCCGCCCATGCGAACGCCCTGGCTGATGCGGTGGCCGGCGGCTATGGCAGCGGCGGGATGTCCCGCGGCGTGCCCCCGTCGCGCAGGCTGAGCGTTGCTTCGACCCCGGCGGCGACGGCCATGCGGGCGCTCTCGGACGTCGCGGCGGTCTCCGCGCCGGTGCGGACAAAGGCGAGGAACTCGGCGACGATGCAGGGGTCGGCCCCGCCGTGTCCGCCGCCGGCCACCGGGTCGCCGCGGAAGACCTCGTCGCCGATCATGCGGTAGCCGTCCTTGCGCCGGTTCCAGACGAAGATGGGGTCCTCGGGCCCGTCGCCGATGTTTTCCAGCCGGCCCTCGTCGCCGATGACGGTGTAGTTGCGGCAGCAGTCCGGGGTGAAGTGGCACTGCAGGTAACTGCCGAGGATGCCGCCGTCCAGTTCCATGATCATGACGGTCTGATCCTCGACGTCCATGACGGGCGCGAAACCGGTGCAGGCGGTCGGGGGCCAGTGGCTGGCATCAAAGGCGGCGCTCTGCGGTTCGCCGCGAGCGGCGCGGGGACGGTCGCCGTAGACGGCGAGGTTGCCGAAGGCGCTGACGCGGCGGCTGTAGGCGCCGGCGAGCCAGTGGATGACGTCGATGTCGTGCGCGCCCTTCTGGAGGAGAAGTCCGGTGGATTTGGTCCGGTCGGCATGCCAGTCGCGGAAGTAGGCGTCTCCGCCGTAGCTGACGAAGTGACGGCACCAGATCGACTTCACGTTGCCGACCGCGCCGTCGTCGATGAGGCGCTTCATCTTGCGGATGATGGCCATGTAACGCATGTTGTGCCCGACGAAGAGGCGGACCTCCCGTTCCCGGGCGCGGGTGAGGATGCGGTCGCACCCCTCGACGGTGATGGCCATCGGCTTTTCGAGGTAGACGGCGACGCCGGCGTCGATGGCGGCGAGGGCCTGCTCTTCGTGGAGCCAGTCGGGTGTGCAGATGAAGACGGCGTCGAGGTCGGCCTCCAGGAGCTCGCGGAGATCCTTGGTGGTCAGCACGCCGGAACCGTACTGGTCGCGCATGCGGTCGAGGACGTCGTCGGAAAGATCGCAGAAGGCGACCAGGCGGCTGCCCTCGTCGGGACGGTGGGCGTGTCCGGCCAGGCCGCCGCGGCCGGCCGCGCCGACGACACCGATGCGGAGATCGCGGCTCATCACGAGGCTCCCTTCGTTGACGGCCGGGGAGGCTGTGGCGGCGCGCGGGCCCGTCCCCGGCGGCATGCCCGACGCGTACGCTGCTCTCGCGATGCTACAGGTTTCACGGGGAGGCGCAATGCGGATCAGCCGGGAATCGAAAAAAGGTGATCAGGAAAGCGAGGCGGCCTGCTGGAGTTACGCGTCCATGCCCTGGTCGAGGTCGATGACCATCCCGTCATGGGCCGCATGAATGGTGAAGGTGGCGCCCGGCGCATTGATGGCCTGGTAGGAGCGGGCGGCCTCTTCCATCTCCTCAATCTTCTCGTCGGTGGAGGTGGGATCGTGGTGGAACATGATGAGGCGTTTGACGTCCAGGGTACGGCAGATGTCGATGAAGCTGAAGATGGTGCTGTGGCCCCAGCTCAGCTTTTTGGCGCCTTCGAGGAAGGTGTACTGCGAATCGACAATGGCGACATCCGTGCCGCTGAGGACGGTACGATAGCGTTCGAGTTCATTGTTCTTCAGTGGCAAAAGCTCCGTGTCGGTGAGGTATGCAAGGCAGGCGCGACCGGCTTCGATGCGGTAGCCGAAGCATCCTCCGGGGTGGTGGGCCCGAAACGGAGTGATCGAAAACGGACCGACCGCGACGGTCTCGTCCGCGTCGAGCTGTTGGAAGTGGATGTCGGCGGCCATCTGCTCGAGCGCGATGGGAAAGAACGGCTGGCTCTGCTGCACGGTGAAGGCGTTCTCCAGCCCCGGCAGCACGCCGTGGACGCGGATCTCCCGGTCGGGGAGGAACGCGGGCACGAAGAACGGAAACCCGCAGATGTGATCCCAGTGGTAATGCGAGAGGAGCAGGTGCACAGGCCCGTCGACGGCGGGGCCTTCGTCCGAAAGGATGTCGAGTCCGAGCCGTCGCAGGCCGCTGCCGGCGTCCAGAATGCACAGCGCCCCTTCCGCCTCCAGGGAGACACAGGAGGTGTTGCCCCCGAAAAAGCGGGAAGTGGGAAAGACCTGGGAATCCAGAAATTCGTCGATGGCTTCGCGCGCAACATCCTGACGCAGTGCATTGGCGACGATGGAGTGGAGCCTTTGGTGGATGTCCTGGCTGGTCGGGCAGATGGCAAGGGACCCGCGTGTGCCGTAAAAGCGGAGGCGCATGGAGGTTTCCCTCTACTCAGGTGACGATGCGCTCGGGCCTCGTCGGGGTGGGCGTCTGAACCAGCACCCATCCCGCTATCTGCCGAACAGCTTTCCGGTTATGATATCGTACGATGGCAGGGGCAATGTACAGCGAAAATCTGTCGGCCCAGGCAGCGTATGCAAAAAGGGAGCCCCTGCCGGGGGGGCGACAGGGGCTCGGGAACGGGTACGGTTTGCGGCACGAGGGGGGGGGAAGGCGTCTTGGGGTATCCCGTCGAGCTAACCCGTCCGCTTCTTCCTGCGTTTCCGTGAATGCCTGCCCGAGCCAGCGCACCCGGGGAGACCAGCCCTGACCACTCGGCACCGCTTTTTAAAAGGG